>JBOHYO010000127.1:0-6097 GCA_050737935.1 Rhodanobacteraceae bacterium | reverse complement strand
GAACAGGATCCGCCGGCTCTGCTCGATTGCCTGCTGCCCATCGACGCAGGGCTCTCCGACTGGCCGGTGCTGCAACTGGATGAACGCGGCGCCGACGACGTCGCGCACGGCCGCGCGTTGCATGTCACCGTTGCACCGGGTCGTTATCGCACGAATGCGCCATCCGGCCGGCTGCTCGCGATCGGCGAGGTCGACCCATCGGGTGCGCTCAAGGTGCTGCGCGTCTTCGTGGGTGGCCGGTAAATTCGGAATGTAGGTTGGGTTGAGCCGGGCTTCATCCGGCGAAGCCCAACGCGCGCAGCAGCGAATGCTCCCCTACAGGAATGCAGGTTGGGTTGAGCCGGGCTTCATCCGGCGAAGCCCAACGCGCGCAGCAGATCCTCGTTGGGCTTCCCCCGGACAAGTCCGGGATCAACCCAACCTACGGGTTGCAGCATTTTTTCGGCCCCGGATCCCGATCCTTATTGGGAAACAAAAAGCCATTTCGACACGGGTTTGCGCGGATACACGCGGATGCGAAAGTCCGTGTTGATCCGTGTCGAATGCTTCCCTACAGGAATGTAGGTTGGGTTGAGCCGGGCTTCATCCGGCGAAGCCCAACGCGTGCAGCAGATCCTCGTTGGATTTTCCCCGGACAAGTCCGGGGTCAGCCCAACCTACGGATACAAATGGATATGCGAAAAAACCGTGTTGATCCATGTCGGGTGCTTCCTACAGCAGCCGCATCAGCTCCGGCCAGATCGGCATCTGGTGGACGCGCACCGTGGTGCCCGCGAAGATCGCGTTTGCGAGTGCCGGTGCCGCGGACGGAAAACCCATTGCGAAGGCACCCGCCGGACTTTCCTGCGAGGGCACCAGGATCACCTGCACGTCATGCGGCATTTGCGCCATCGTGGCCAGCGGATAGTCCTTGAAGCCATGCTGGGCGATCCGGCCGTCCTTGCTGACACTGATCCGCTGGCGCAAGGCTGTGGAAAGCCCGTCAAGCGTCCCGCCGACCAGGGCCGCGCGCGCACCGAGCGGGTTGACGACGCGTCCGATGTCTGCGGCACACACCGCGGTGTGTATCACCAGCTTGTCGCCCTGCATCGACATTTCCAGGGCGTGCGCGACGTAGCCACCGAAAGTGAAGTGACATGCCAGCCCGAAGCCGTGACCGTGCGTATGCGGTTTGCTCCATCCGATCGCGTCGGCGGCGAGCTTCAGCACCCATGCAAGCCGACCGGTGTCGAGCACCGGGCCGCCGTGCCCGCGATACGGAAGCTTGCGTGGCTCCCCGAGCAGTGCCAGGCGGAACGCGAGCGGATCCTGCTTGAGCGCTTGCGCGATCTCGTCGAGGAAGCACTCGGTCGCGAACGCGTTCACCGCGTGCGAACTCGCGCGATAGCTGCCGCGCGGGAGCGCGGAATCCAGCGCATACCACGCGTATTGCAGATTGTCGATCAAGCCGGCGGGAAGATCATCGGGATGCATTTCCGAGAGCCACAAGCGCGAACGCGGCTCGCGTCCCGCGAGGCGCGAGGTACTGGCGATGTGGTGGCTCCAGCCGGTCGGCACGCCGTGGCGATCGGCGCAGGCCTGCATCGAGTGCACGGAAAACGGTCGGTACAGGTCGTGGGTGAATGCGTCGGTGCGTGTCCACATCAGCTTGATCGGCTTGCCCGCGGCCTTGGCCAGCATCACCGCCTCCGCGACATAGTCGCTCTCGAGGAAGCGTCCGAAACCGCCGCCGGCGCGCGGCAACCGCAGCTCGATCTTGTCCGGTGCAAGGCCGGTCAGCCGACGCACGGTTTCGTATGTGGCGCGCGGATTCTGCACGGGCGCGATGATCAACGCGTGCTGATGGTCGATCCTCACCAGCGCGCCGGGGGGCTCGAGATCGGCGTGGGCGACCGTCGCGATTCGGTATTCGGCCGTGAACTTGTGGCGTGCACTCTTGAAGGTATCCGCGAAGTCGCCGTCCGTTCGCACCGCCTTCGTCGGGTCGCCCGCCATCACCTGTTCGGCTGATTTCGCGAGCGCACCGTCGCCTTCGGGAGTCCGCTGGCCCGGCTGCCATTCGATGTCCAGTTTTGATACGCCCAGCAACGCGGCCCAGGTATCCGTGGCCAGGACCGCGACGCCCGCTGCCAGTTGCTGGGTGCCCGGTGCGCGTGCAGGATCGGGCGCCGGGATCGTCATGACCTTTGCCACGCCCTTGACGTCGAGCGTGGCGCGGTCATCGAGGCGCGCGAGCCCGCCACCGGGCCAGGGGCAGCGCACGACCACTGCGACCAGCACGTCGCCGAACCATTCGTCGATGGCGTAGCGCTGCACGCCGGTCACGATGTCGCGCGCATCGACGTCGCCGGCGTCCTGACCGACCAGCAGGTACTGTGACGGCAGCTTCGGGGCCGGCGGCGCTGTAGCGGGTTTCAGTTGCGATGCTGCGGACGCAAGCTCGCCGTAACCGAGCTGGCGTCCGTCGGCGGCGATCACCACGCCGCGCACGGTGTGCAGATTCGCAGGCGTGGTCTTCCAGCGTTCGGCCGCGGCGCGCACCAGCAGTTCGCGCGCGACGGCGCCGACGATGCGCAGGTCGTTCCAGGCCGCGGGAACGCTGGTGCTTCCGGAAGCCATCTGGTGTCCGAGCGTCCAGTGCGGTTCACCGTCGACGGCGGTGACGCCGAGGTCCAGCGGTTCCACGATCACCTTGTTCCAGTCGGCGTCCAGCTCCTCCGCCAGGATGCGCGCTTCGGCGGTGCGGATGCCCTGGCCGACTTCCGGATCGCGCGAGCCGATTACGGTGGTGCCGTCGGGTTCGATCCGGACGTACGGGTTCAGGCGGACCAGGTTCTGGCCGAGCAGCTCGTCGGGCACCCATGCGGACGCCGGCAGGCCCACCACCAGCGCTCCAGCCGCGCCGCCGAACACCTTCAGGAAGCGGCGGCGGTTGGCGTCATGCGCGCGCTTCACCTGGTCTTGCCCTGCATGGCCTTCGAGGCACGCTTGATCGCGCTCCGGATGCGCGGATAACTGCCGCAGCGACACAGGTTGCGGATGCCGTCGATGTCCTTGTCGGAAGGTTTGGGTTTGCGCGCCAGCAGGTCCACGGCTGCCATGATCTGTCCGGGCTGGCAGTAGCCGCAGAGGATCGCGTCCTCGTCGATCCACGCCTGCTGCACCGGATGCAGCGCGCCATGCGGCCCCGCCAGTCCCTCGACGGTGGTGACCTCGCGGCCGGCCAATTCGTGCATCGGCAGCGTGCAGGCACGCTTCAGCTTGCCGTCCACCAGAACGCTGCATGCGCCGCAACTCGCATCATCGCATCCGTACTTGCAACCGGTCAGGCGCAGCACGTCGCGCAGGTACCACAGGAGCGGCAGGTCGGGATTGCCGGTGTGGCGGAAATGCTTGCCGTTGATCGTGAGTTCGATGCCGCTGCGAATCGGTTCCGGGACGATCGAGGCCGGTGGGGATTGCGGGGTCTGCTGCATCCGCTGATTGTATTCGGTACATGCCCGGCAAGCTCCGGCCGCCGCGCAATGCTTCGCTTCAAGTTCAGGATGTCCGTTCGTGCCGAGCCCTTCGACTTCGCTCAGGACAGGGTATGCGACCTTCAGACCGCGAAGTCGAAGCGCCCCGCGGGCCCTTCGGCTTCGACGCTGTGCGTCTACGCTCACAGCCTGCCCGGACTCGATCCGGGGACGAACGGAAATTTCTGTGCAACCGTGCCCGCGATTGCGTTTTCCACGGCCGCACGCAACACTTGCGGGCCTTGTCCGCGCCGCCGCGCGCCCATCGTCGCATCGCCCCCCATGACCGCACCGAACCCTGCGCCGCTGGCCCCCGACGCGCCCTGGGTCGTGCTGAAATTCGGCGGAACCAGCGTGTCGACCGTCGATCACTGGCACACGATCCTGCGACTCGCGGCTGCGCGCCGTGCCGAAGGCTTGCGCGTGCTCGTGGTGGTTTCCGCACTGGCGGGCGTCACCGACGCCCTGAGAGCACTGTGCACGTGTGACGCCGCCGAACGCCAAGACGCATTGGCGGAACTGGTCTCGCGGCACCGCGAACTCGCGGCGCAGATGCGCTTGTCGCAAGCCGAAGGCGTGGAACGCTGGCTTGCGTCACTGCAGGCGCTGGTGGCGGAGGCAACGCCGGAGCAGCTGGGCTGGCATGCGGCGATGCAGGCCCACGGCGAATTGCTGTCCAGTTCGCTCGGTGCAGCGTTCATGACCGCGAATGGCCTGCAGTCCGAATGGCTGGATGCGCGCGAAGCGTTGCAGGCACGCGAACTGCCGTTCCTCAACGCGCGCGCGCGCACGTTGTCCGCACAGGTACAGGCGGATCCCGATGCGGCGTTCGCTGCCGCGCTGGCGGTGCGTGGCGAAGTGTTCATCACGCAAGGGTTCATCGCGCGCGACGCGGCTGGCGAAACGGTCTTGCTCGGTCGCGGCGGCTCCGACACCTCGGCGGCGTACCTGGGCGCGTTGCTGCGCGCGGCGCGCGTGGAGATCTGGACCGACGTGGCCGGCATGTTCACCGCCGATCCTCGGCAGGTGCCGGGCGCGCGCCTGCTGCAACACCTCGACTACGAAGAGGCGCAGGAAATCGCAACCACCGGCGCCAAGGTGCTGCACCCGCGCTGCCTGTCGCCGTGCCGGCGCGCGCGGGTGCCGCTGTGGATCAAGGACACCCGCTGCCCGGATCTCGATGGCACGGTAATCGGCCCGCAGCCCGTGGAAGCCGTGCCCAGCATCAAGGCAGTCAGTTCGCGGCGCGGCATCACGCTGGTGTCGATGGAAACCTCCGGAATGTGGCAGCAGGTCGGTTTCCTCGCCGACGTGTTCGCGCTGTTCAAGCAGCACGGCCTTTCGGTGGACCTGATCGGCTCGGCCGAAACCAACGTCACCGTTTCGCTGGATCCGGCCGAAAACCTGCTCGATTCCGATGTCGTCGCCGCGCTGGCCGCGGACCTTGCCAAGGTCTGCCGGGTCAAGGTGATCGCTCCGTGCGCGGCGGTCACGCTGGTCGGGCGCGGCATGCGCTCGATGTTGCATCGCCTGTCGGGGGTACTCGCCGAGTTCGGACGTGAGCGCGTGCACCTGATCTCGCAGTCGTCCAACAATCTCAACCTGACCTTCGTGGTCGACGAGGACATGCTCGACGGCCTGCCGCTGCGCCTGCACGAACTGCTGGTCCGCGCCGGCGCATTGCGCACGGATGACGCCGCGCTGTTCGGTCCCACTTGGCAGGCGCTGTACGGTGTGGGCGCTGCGCGCGCGCGCGCACCCTGGTGGCGGGGGGCGCGGCAGGTGCTGCTTGCACTCGCCGGGAGTCTGACGGTTCCCGAATCCTCATCTGCCCTTCCGGCACCCGCTCCCGGAGGGAGTGGGGAAAAGCTCGCGACGCCGCGTTACGTCTACCATCTGCCGACGATCCGCGAACGCGCGCGGTCGTTGCGGGCCTTGCAGTCGATCGATCGCGTCTACTACGCGGTCAAGGCCAATGCGCATCCCGCGATCCTGCAGGCCCTCGCCTTGGAAGGGTTTGGATTCGAATGCGTGTCGCCGGGCGAGCTTGCCGCGGTCGCTGCGGTCGCCGACGCGTCCGGATCGCCGCGCCTGTTCACGCCCAACTTCGCCCCGCGCAGCGATTACGCAGCGGCATTGCGGGATTCGGCCGTTCGGGTCGCGGGCGGGGCCGGCTCCGCTCCGGGTCCCGGATCCCGGGTCCCGGGTCCCGAACTGGTGCTGACCCTGGACGCCCTCCATCCGTTGCAGCACTGGCCCGAGATTTTCCGGGGACGCGAGGTCATGCTCCGCATCGACCTTGGCCGCGGGGCGGGGCATCACGACAAGGTGCGCACCGGCGGCGCGTCCAGCAAGTTCGGCCTGCCGCTGGAGGAATTGGGTGCGTTCCTCGCGCTGGCGCGCGAACTCCGGGTGCGCGTCATCGGGCTGCATGGCCACCTCGGCTCCGGAATCCTGGACGCATCGCACTGGCCGCTGGTATGCAGCCAGCTCGCAGGGGTTGCCGACCGCATCGGCACCATCCAGTGCCTCAACCTCGGCGGAGGCCTCGGCGTGCCTTCGCATCCGGGTGAGGCGGAACT
>JBOHYO010000126.1:0-3634 GCA_050737935.1 Rhodanobacteraceae bacterium | reverse complement strand
GAACTCTACGATCCGCTGGACGCCGAGCTCGTGGACGCGCGCGAACGTGCGCGTTCGTTGTGCCAGGCGCTGAACGCGAGCAGGGAATCGGAGCCGGACGCGCGTGGGCGGATCCTTGAAGACCTATTCGGGACCGGTGGCGACACCGTGCGGATGCAACCGCCGTTCTACTGCGACTATGGTTCGAACATCCACCTCGGCAAGCATGTGTACTTCAACTTCAACTGCACCGTCCTCGACGTGTGCGAGGTTCGCATCGGCGACTACACGCTGTTCGGACCGGGCGTCCAGATCCTCACGCCGTTGCATTCGCGCGGCGCGGAGCTGCGCAGGACGCAGGAATTCGGAAAACCCATCGAGATCGGCGCGGATGTGTGGGTAGGCGGCGGCGCGTTGATCCTCGCCGGCGTGCACATCGGATCGCGATCGATCATCGGCGCGGGCAGCGTCGTGACGCGCGACATCCCGGAAGGGGTGCTGGCGGTTGGCAATCCGTGCCGGGTGATCGGCGAGGCCTGGCGCCGAGGTGCCGAGGCGCTGAAGTAGTGCGACGCGGCGGCCTTTCGTCTCCGAAGCTTTCCCGCTGCCTCAACCCAGCGTCAGCAGCCGGTCGAGCCCCGCGACGCGAAAGGCGTTGCACAGTTCGGCGCTGGCATTGAGAACCCGGATGTCCGCTTCGTCGCCGCCCGCGTGTTCGCAGAGCAGCAACAGCATGCCGAGCGCCGAGCTGTCCATGCTGGCGACGCCTTCCAGATCGATCAGGTAGCTGCGCGCGCGCGGACGCGCGAGACACGCCTCATGGAAACCCCGGTGCACGGAGAAGTCGAAGCAGTCGCTGATGTGCAGCGTGATGCAGTCGCCTTCGGCATCCGAATCGCAAATCAGGGCCATGGAAGTTTCTCCGAGCGAATTTTGATCAGCACTGGAAGGTTGTTTTTTGATTTCTGCCCCCTTGAGTAAAGGGGGCGGAAACCATTGCATGGCAATGGTTTCGGGGATTGTGGAGGAATGAATTCTCTTGGTTCGAAGCAAATTCCGGCAGGTTATTCAGACATTACTTAAAACAGGTCAATCTCGCCGGCGCTCATCGACGTCTGCATCGCCGGACCCTTGGCGCGCACGCGAGCCCGATCACGCTGGCGTTGCAGGCGGCCGCGCATCCGCTCGGCGTGTTGCTGCAGTTGCCCCGGCTCGGTGTCCGATCTCAGCATCGACTCGATATCGTCGCTGCAGCGGCCCGCCACGTCCTGCAGCTCGACCAGGCGCGCGTTGGTCTGGCCCATGAGCTGGCTCAGGATGTCCTCGAACTGCAGCGAGCGCACGGTGGTGGCGACGTCGCTGCCGAGGCCCAACGCGATGGACGCCACTTGCGCGGTGACCTCGGCGCTGCGGCGGTCGCTGCTCGCCAGGCGCGCCATCATCGCATCGATGTCGCCCTTGGTGGCCAGCGCGACACTCATGTCCTGCGACGCCATCGCGCCGACCAGCTCGCGAAGTTGCTCCATGCTGCGACGCGAACGCTCGACGTGACTGCCGATCTGCTCGTTGAACTGATTGGAATGCCGCGCGAGGTTGCGGATTTCGGCGGCCACCACGGCGAAGCCGCGCCCCGACTCGCCCGCGCGCGCCGCTTCGATGGCAGCGTTGAGCGCCAGAAGGTTGGTTTCCTCGGCGATCGTGTCGACGTTCTTCAACAGGCCGAAGATGGCGTCCATTTCCCGCGACATCCCATCGATGCGGTAGACGATGCGCAGGCTGTCGCGCGAAAGGTGCACGACCAGCGCCACGAAATGCTCCAGCAGGTCACCGGTCCGGCGGATGAAATCCTGGACGCTGCCGCCCTCGCTGCCGTTGCTCTCGATGACCTGTTGGAGGAGTTGCTGCTGCGAAGCGGTCTTGCGGGAAAAGCCGTCGAAACCGCTGCCCAGGTCGCCGACGGCGTCCTTGAGCACGCCGAGTGCCTGGTTGAGTTCGCGGGTGGCATGGCCGAGCTCGTCCACCATCGCCGTGTGCAGCTCGCGAATGGCGCCGTGCAAGCCGAAGCCGTCATCGGGTGCCGCGCGCGTTCCGGCGCGGCGTACGGCGCGCTGACCGATGCCGATCCATAGCGCGGTCAGCAGCACCACGGCGAACGGGGCGACCCGGACGTTCGGCCATGCCAGCACCGCGACCAGCAGCAACGCGCTGCCGAGCAGCCCCACCGCCAGCTCCGGTGTCTTCCATGGACGCATGGTGGCCGTCCTCATGGCGCTTCCGCCACGGCAGCGGCTGCGCGCGGAGCTGAAGGCGGCGGCGGTTGCGCGGCCAGTTGCAGAAGCCGGCCGGCCACGGCCTCGATCGGCAGGGCCTGGTCGGTCGCGCCCAATCGCCATGCCGCACCCGGCATTCCCCAGATCACGGAGCTGGCTTCATCTTGCACCAGCGTCGCGGCGCCCGCGTCGCGCATTTCCTTGAGTCCGCGTGCGCCATCGTCGCCCATGCCGGTCAGCAGTATGCCCACGCCGGCCCCGCCGACGCTCGCGACCATCGAGCGGAACAACACGTCGACACTGGGGCGGTGGCGATTCACCAGCGGGCCGTCGTGCAGGCGGCACACATGCCGGCTGCCGTCGCGCAGCACCAGCAGGTGGCGATCGCCCGGTGCAATGTACACATTGCCCGCGAGGATCGGCTGGCCATCGCGCGCCTCACACACGCGCATCGCCGAGCACTGGTCCATCCGCTGGGCGAACGGTGCGCTGAAGGGTGCGGGAATGTGCTGGGTGATCACGATCGGCGGCGCATCCGGCGGCATCGACGCCAGCACCACGCGGATCGCCTCGGTGCCGCCGGTGGAGGCTCCGATCGCGATGATGCGCCCGCCGTCGCGGGCACTGCCGCTGCCCCGCGGCAGCACGGCGTCCGCATCGAGTCGCGGCGACACCCGCAGCGGCGGCAAGCGCGCGGTCATCGGCCGCGGCCGCGCGCGCGCGGCGACCTTGACCTTGGCGCGAATTTGTTCGGCGCCATCGCCGAAGGTGCCGGTGAGATCGCTCCCCGGCTTGGCGACGAAGTCCACGGCGCCGAGTTCGAGCGCGCGCAGCGTCACCTCGGCGCCGCGTTCGGTGAGCGAGGACACCATCACCACCGGCATCGGATGCAACCGCATCAGGTTCTCGAGGAAGGTCAGGCCATCCATCCGCGGCATTTCCACGTCGAGGGTCAGCACGTCGGGCGACAATTCCTTGATGCGCTCGCGCGCAACCAGCGGGTCGGGCGCAGTGCCCACGACCTCGATCTCCGGATCCTCGGACAGCATCATCGTCAGCATCTTCCGCACCAGTGCCGAGTCGTCGACGATGAGTACGCGTATTCTTTGCATCGCTCAGGGTCCGCCAACGCCATGCCAAGCGAACCGCGTTGCTTCCGCAGCGGCTGCCAGGCGAGGCGCGCGCCGCAGCGCCATAGTGGTTCTATGGCCAAGGCGCGCACCGACGCATGGCGGCCGCTGCAGAGCAACCCTTCGGGCCGGGGCCATTTGCCCACATGACTGCGTCATCATTCGTCTATGTATCGACATACATCTTCCTCACTCTTCCTTGCCCTGCGGGCAAATGGTCGGCGGCGCGACCGCTTGGCATAGCGCGGACAGGCC
>JBOHYO010000125.1:0-2664 GCA_050737935.1 Rhodanobacteraceae bacterium | reverse complement strand
TGGGCGATCCAGCGTTTCGGCGTGTACGCGCGCCGGTAGAGCAGCACGCGATTGCGCATCATGTAGAACAGCCGTCGCGGCGAATGCACGATGATGCCGCGCGGCAAGCCAGGCACGCGCTGCCGCTCGGCCCCATGGTGATGGAGCATCCGCGCGGCGCACACTCCGAACAGCGCATAGCCGCGGTCCATCGCACGAAAGCACCATTCGAGATCGACGTTGTCGATGAACAGCCCCTCTTCCATCCCGCCGACCGCGTCCAGCACCGCAAGCGGGATCAGGGAACCGGAAGTGATCAGGAAATCGCAGGCGACTTCGTCGTGATCGCCGTCGCAATGGAGTTGGCGGTTGACCGGAAAGCGGATGCGGACGAACGGGGCGTCCGAGTCCTCGCGCGGATCGCGGAAACGCGGACCCACGGCCGCCACCCTGCGGACCTTCGACAGCCGATCGAGCGCGCCCTTCAAGGCCTCGACCATGCCGGTTTCGAGCACGCTGTCCTGGTCCATCAGCAGGACGTGGGAAACCCGCGGCAGGGCACGGGCACGTGCGATGCCCTCGTTCAATGCCGCGGCGAGGCCGCGGTTTTCCGGCAAGGACACCAGCTCGATATTGCGGTGCCGCGCGCAGATCTCCCGTACCGCGGACCCCGGACTGGCGTTGTCCACCACCACGGCATGGCCGACCTGCGCCGTGAGCGCTTCCAGCGCTGTTCCCAGCAGCGCGGGGTCAGGGTGATGACTGACCAGGACGGCGGCGACAGAAGCGTCGCTCGCAGCAGGCGGTGCCGAACCGACCCGATCCTCAGACACGCCGCACCCGACCGGAGCGGCAGCGGGGACCGATGCTTGCGCAGAAGAATTGAAAACCAGGCGGCGACATGGCGCGCCATTGTCGCCGCGCGCGCGGCAGTGTCAAAGCCACGGGTCTCACGCGTCGCGGCGAGGCTTCAACCAATGGGCGATCTTCTTCACCCGAAGCTGCAACTTGTGTCGAAGCCGCCGCGACTTGTCCCTTTCGAATCTTTCGGAAGGCCGCTCGACGAAGTTCGTCATTTCGGTCCTGCCGAACACGATGCCCGCGTGCGGCCGGGTGGCGGTGTAGTAGTAGAGCGCGATCGATTTGCGGAACGTGCCTTCCGGGCATGCGAGCGGATCGGGGTGGCCATGGTAGGAAATGTCGTTGGTCTCGAACAGCAACGCGTTTCCGAGTTCCGGCGGCAGCGAGAAGATCCTCCGTTTTGCGTCCTCGCTCCAGAGCTCGATGTTGCCCTCCCACCCGGCATCCCAATTTTCGTTGAGATACACAAGCAGGTTCAACCTCCTGTGCATCGAGAGGGCACGATGCCAATTGAAGTCGGTATGGACCTTCAGGTAACCGCCGCGGCCGATGGCATGGATCCCACCGCCTCGCAGCTCCGGGTCCGGGTGCAGGTCCGCGATCCCGGTGATTTCGGAAAGAACGGACAGGAACGCCGGTGAATTCAGGTACGCGATGAACTCCCGGGTGTGTTCGGGCATGTCCTCGAGCCTGGACAAGCGGTACTTGCGATGCGAGGCATAAATGTCTTCTTCCGGCGGACAGCGATCCAGATGCGACTCGACTTCCCGGGCAACGCGCCGGAGGATCGAGCGGTCGAACAGACCGCCGACCGTCGCATAACCATACGGCTCCTGCCGCCGAAATTCCGCGGCGATTTCCGGAATCCTGGCCGACGTGATGTTCATTTCCATGTGGGCTCCTCCTGAACCGCGACCGCCAATCCAGCCGTTGGCGCCGCCGCATCGGGCTCGGCACGACCGTCGACAGGCAGGCCCGCGCATTGTAATCGCGGCTCCACGGCGGGCCGGCTGACGCATGGCTCCGCGACGGCTACTCCCAGCAGCCGCGGTCCGGGGCAAATCCGCGCGGGCGCACGCCCAGCAGGCGTTCCAGGTCGCGGTTGTCGGCCACCAGGTCCTGCTCCAGGCGCATCAACGGACCACGCAGCGCCGGCACCAGACGCGCGCCTACCCGTACGACCGGCGCCGGGATGCGCACCGGACAAGTACGCACCGGCAAGCTCGCGCGCACCCGTTCGAACATCGCCCGCGCCGTGAGGCGTTCGCCGCCACCGATGGGGATCACGCGGCCCGCAGCACCGCCGTCGAGTGCGTGCAGTACCGCGGCCGCGACGTCGGCGGCGTGTACCGGCTGGCGCAGTCCCGACCCGGCAGGCAGCCCGAACACGCGCCAACGCGCTGCGCGTCGCGCCAGCGGCGTGAGGCTTCGGTCGCGAGCCGCGCCGTAAATCAGCGTCGGCCGGAGGATCGTCCAGGCCACGCCGCGTCGCTCGCACGCCTGCGCGAGCGCAGCCTCGCCATCGCGCAGTCGTCGCGCCACCTCGCGTTCCGCGGCCACCGGCGATGCCTGCTTGCTTTCCGCGCTCATCGAGCTGGTTGCCACGACCCGTTCGACTCCGGGAGCATTGCCCGCCGCCGCGAGCCACGCGGCCAGCACCTCCAGCGGGCCGAACGAGCAAATCGAGTGTGCGTCGCCGGCCGGCCCGGGCGGATCCGGCAGCGCACCCTGCAACCAATCCACGCCGGGGTCCGCCGGCTGCCGCGCACGCGACAGCGCCACGATGCGAACGCCGGTGCGCGCGAGTTCCGGGAGCAGGAAGCA
>JBOHYO010000124.1:0-4436 GCA_050737935.1 Rhodanobacteraceae bacterium | reverse complement strand
GTATCCGCGTGTCGGTGGTGTATGCCGCGTCCGGTCGTATTTTCAACGCGGCAGTCGAATTGCCGGAAAGATCGACCGTTGCCGATGCCATCGAGCGTTCCGGAATCCGCGGGACAATTCCCTCGATTGAAATACGCGATGATCGCGTCGGCATCTTCGCGCGCAAAACTTCGCTGGATGCCGTGCTGCGCGATGGCGACAGGGTGGAAATCTACCGATCGCTCAAGATCGACCCCAAGGAAGCGCGGCGACGGCGGGCGAACAGCAAGCAACCCGCGAACGAACGCAAATAAACGCGAATGAAAACACGGACCGCCCACTCGCAACTCAGATGAAATCACTTGTAGCGACGTAGGTTGGGCTGAGCGCGGACGCAGTGCGCGCGAGCCCGACGTGACGGAACCGAAACGCGTTGGGCTTCCCCCGGATCAAATCCGGGGTCAGCCCAACCTACCAAAGCGCCGCTCGATCTTTGGCCTGACCGGCCAGCGAGAGCGGCTCAGGTGTTGCCAAGCAACGCCTTTGCCTGCACGATCACGTTGTCGACGGTGAAGCCGTACTTTTCGAGTACGAGTTCGCCCGGCGCGGATGCGCCGTAGCGATTCACCGTGAGCGTTGCGCCGGCATCTCCGACCCAGCGCTCCCAGCCCTGGCTGACGCCGGCTTCGACGGCCAGCCGCTTTTTCACCTGCGGCGGCAGGACCGAATCACGCCAAGCCTGATCCTGTTGCTCGAACAATTCCCAGCTCGGCATCGACACGGCGCGCACCTTGACGCCATCGGCCTGCAGCTTCTGGACCGCCTCCGCAACGAGACCGGTCTCGGCGCCGGTACCGATCACGATCAGGTCAGGGGTGGCGCCCGCGACATCAAGCAGGACGTAGGCGCCGCGGCGCAGGCCTTCCGGACTGCCGAACACGGTGCGGTCGAGCGTGGGCACGTTCTGGCGCGACAAAACGAGGACCGTGGGACGATCGGAAGTTTCGATCGCGACCTTCCATGCGATGGCGGCTTCATTCGCATCGCCCGGGCGGATCACGTTCAAGTTCGGGACCGAACGCAAACCCGCGAGCTGCTCGATGGGCTCGTGGGTCGGGCCATCCTCGCCCACCGCAATCGAGTCGTGGGTAAACACGTTGACGACGTGCAGGCCCATAATCGCGGCGAGCCGCATCGGCGGACGCATGTAGTCCGAGAACACCATGAAGGTCGCGGTGTAGGGAATCGTGCCGCCGTGCGCGGCCATGCCGTTGGCGATCGCGCCCATCGCATGTTCGCGCACGCCGAAGTGCAGGTTGCGCCCGGCGTAACCCCACTTCTCGGCGCCGTCGACGCCCTGCTCGTCCGGTTCGGCGCTGGCGGAAAACACACCCGAGCCTTCGACCGCGGTGTAGGTGGACGGGTCGAGATCGGCCGAACCACCGGTGAGCGCCGGCAGGTTCGGGGCGATCGCCGACAGCGCCTTGCCGCCCGACTTGCGGGTCGGAAGGCCCTTGGCGTCGGCCGGGAATTTCGGAATGTCCGAGTCCCATCCGGCAGGCAGCTTTCCCTCGAGGGAGCCTTGCAATTCGGCCGCAAGCTCCGGAAAAGTCTTGGCATATTTGTTCCAGCGCCGTTTCCAGGCCGATTCGGAGCGCTTGCCATTCGCGAGTGCCTCGCGGAAATGCGCGAGCGCGTCTTCCGGCACCAGGAAGGCGGGCTGCTCGGGCCAGCCCAGCTTTTTCTTGGTGGCGATGACGTTTTCGGCACCGAGCGGTGAGCCGTGCGCCTTGTAGCTGTCCTGCAGGGGTGAGCCATACCCGATGTGGGTGCGCACGATGATCATCGACGGCTGGGTCGTCTTGCGCTTCGCGCGCTTGATCGCTTGCTCGATCGCCGCGACATCGTTGCCGTCGGCGACGTACTGCACGTGCCAGCCGTAGGCCTTGAAACGCTGGGCGCGATCCTCGGTGAAGGTAATGTCCGTGCCCGCCGCCAGCGTGACCATATTGTCGTCGTACAGGCAGATCAGCTTGCCGAGCGCCAAATGGCCCGCCAGCGAAGCCGCTTCCGAGGCCACGCCTTCCATCAGGTCGCCATCGCTGACGATCGCGTAGGTGTGGTGGTCGATCACCTTGGCCCCTTCACGGTTGTAGCGGGCCGCGAGCTGCGCCTCGGCCATTGCCATGCCGACGGCGTTGGCGATCCCCTGGCCGAGCGGACCGGTGGTGACTTCCACCCCCGCGGTGTGGCCACGTTCGGGGTGGCCCGGCGTCTTGCTGCCCCACTGCCGGAATTGCTTGATGTCGTCGAGCGAAACCCCATAACCGGTCAGGTACAGCAGGCTGTATTGCAGCGCGGAACCGTGCCCGGCGGACAGCACAAAGCGATCACGATCGACCCAATAGGGATTCGCGGGGTGATGCTTCAGGAATCTCGTCCACAGCACATAGGCCATCGGCGCGGCCCCGAGCGGTAGCCCCGGATGGCCGCTATTGGCCTTCTGCACCATGTCCACCGACAGAAAACGAATGGTGTTGATGCAGGTCTGGTCGAGATCGGTAGCCACGGCGGTTCGCTCCTGGGTCGTCTGGGCGCTGGACCCGCTAGGATAACCCGCCCGGTCAGGACTGTCCGCGGACTTGCGACAACGGGCTGCGCGCGATAAACTTTCCCGCTTTGTTTCGGCCGGTTTGGTTGCCTGAGGAGTCTGTCGTGAAGGTGCTTTCGTCCCTGAAGTCCGCCAAGAAGCGCCACCGTGATTGCAAGATCGTGCGCCGGCGCGGCAAGGTATTCGTGATCTGCAAGAGCAACCCGCGTTTCAAGGCGCGGCAGAGGTAGTTGTGCCGTCACCCCTGATCGCGGCTTTGTCCCACGATCCGCCAAACGTGATGGGCAAGGGATAGGGATATCAGAGCGGCCATTATGGCCCGACTTTCCATCGCAGCCGCTCCGAAGACACGTACCCGTAGAAAAGGCCGCCCTTGGCGGCCTTTTCCGTGACCGCGTCCGCTGGCGCAGGGCTTCGGTTTTTGCTACAAAGGCGCATCGGCGCGGGGCGCCTGGGGAAGCCATCGTCATGAAACGCATCGCTACCAGCTTGTTTGCCGCGACATTTGCGCTCGCCGCCATTCCGTTGCTGTTGCCTGCGTCGGCGCACGCCGAGACCCTGCAAACGCAAACGACGCAGACCATCCCGCTGCGCGTGAAGGTCCAGCAGGAAAACCGCATGAACCTGCCCACGCGCGGCATGAGCATGGCGCAGGTGGAACACGAATACGGTGCGCCGCTGAAAGTGTTGGCGACTCGGGGCGGCAGTTCGAAGCACCAACCGCCGATCCACCGCTGGGAATACACGAAGTACATCGTGTACTTCGAATACAAGCATGTGATCCACAGCGTGCTCAGGACGCCGGGTCCACACGCTTTATAGGTGCGATCATCCCTGATCGCCGTTCCGCTCGATGATTCAGCACACTTAATTGCGGCGAGGTCCCGACCGCCAGAACGGGCATCCCTGCCCTGACTTTCCACAACAGCCGCTCCGAGTGGCACGGAATATTTGTCGTCACGCCGGAATCGCGCAGCGATATCCGGGATCCAGTGACTTTTCGCGCGATAAATTGCGGCAACGGCACTGGATTACGCGCGGCTCCTGCCGCGCCCCGTTCAGGCCAACGACTTGGCCGTTGTTCGCTTCGGCATCCTGCCTCCGCAGTCCCGCTTTCGCGGGAGTGACGAATGAGAGGCTGACCCCACCTTTTCCAATTCGTCATGATCCAATCTCCTTTGCGTCTGCCGGCCGAGTGGGAACCGCAGGCGGCGGTGCTGCTCGCTTGGCCGCATGTCGGGACCGACTGGGCCGCACGGCTCGACGCGGTCGAAGATTCGTATGCCGCGTTGGTCGCGGCGATTACCCGTTTCGAGCAGGCGATCATCTGCGTCCCCGACGGCGAAATCGGCGCCCATGCGGCCGCGCTCCTGCGCGATTCGGGCGCCGATCTCGGTCAGGTGCGTTTCGTCGAGATTCCCTACGACGACACCTGGGTGCGCGATTCCGGCCCGATCACGTTGCAGGGCGCGAATGGCGCGTTCGTACTGCTCGACTTCCGGTTCACAGGTTGGGGCGGCAAATTCGAAGCCTCGCAGGACGACGCGCTGGTCGCAGGCCTGATCGAGCGCGGCGTCTTCCGATCCGACGCCCAGCATCAACGCGTGGACTGGGCGCTCGAAGGCGGTGCGATCGAGTCCGATGGGCGCGGCACGATCCTGACGACCTGGCGTTGCCTGCAAGCACGCCACCCCGATGAGTCGCGCGACCGGATCGAACTGACCTTGCGCAGCGCCTTGTCGGCGTCGCGCGTGCTGTGGCTCGAACACGGGTATCTGCAAGGCGACGATACCGACGCGCATATCGACACCCTCGCCCGCCTCGCGCCGGACGAGGCGATCGTGTA
>JBOHYO010000123.1:0-2549 GCA_050737935.1 Rhodanobacteraceae bacterium | reverse complement strand
CCATCGCGACCAGCACCAGCGCCACCGCGTCGGCGCCGCGCTGGTGGGCCAACACCCACACCAGCCATACCGCCGAGAGGTACATCGGAAACGCGAGGACCTGCTTCAGGGTTTCCATCCAGCGGCCGGGCTTCGGCAGCAGCCGCGCCAGCGCCGGGACCAGTCCGATCAGGGTCAGCGGCAGCGCAAGGCCGATACCCAGCACCAGCATCACGAGCATCTCGTGGGCAGGCGGCGCGACGAAGGCATACGCGAGTGCCACGCCCATGAACGGCGCGGTGCACGGACTTGCGACGACCACCGCCAGCACGCCCGTGAAAAAGTGCCCGGCCGTGCCGCCGTGCCGCGTGAGGCCGCCGCCGAGATTGCCGAGACGCGCGCCGAAGCTCACCACGCCCGACATCGACAACCCCACCGCGAACAGCACGCAGGCCAGCACCGCGACGATCACCGGCTGCTGCAACTGGGTGCCCCAGCCGACCGCGTGGCCCGCGCCCCGCAGGCCGAGGATCGCGAGGCCGATCACGAGGAAAGTAGCGATCACGCCCGCGCCATACGCCAGCGCATGCCGGCGCGATTCAGCGCGGCTGGTGTTGCTCTCCAGCACGCCCACGGCCTTGATCGCGAGTACCGGCAGCACGCACGGCATCAGGTTCAGGATCAGGCCGCCCACGAAGGCCAGCAGCAGCGCGAATGGCAGTCCGATCGTGAGCGGGCCTGGCTGTGACGATGCGCCACCCGATGGGCCTGCGCCCGGCGGCTGCGGATTCGAGGGCGCATTGGCCAGCGACGCGGTGATCGCGTTGCCGGCGTGCCCGCCGCCGCCCGGGCCCATGCCGATCGGGCCACCGCCGGATGTCGGCAGGGTGAAGGTTTCCGTATTTGGCGGATAGCAGATCTTGGGCGTGACCTCGTGGCAGCCCTGGTAGCTGACCGCGAGTTTCAGGGTGGCCGGCATCGCGCCGCTTGCGCTGAAGGGCAAGGCGCCGTCGACACTCCCATGGTAGATCTCGACGTCGCCGAGATACTCGTCGTGTTCCTGCTTGCCCGGCGGCAGGTCGATTGCGCCGGCGGTGACGCCGGTGGTCAGGATCTTGGCGTGGATCCGGCCGCGGTAGAGGTAATAGTTCTTCGCGATGTCGAAGTGCAGCGCGATCGTGCCGGGCTTGTCGACGGTGGCCTTGAGCGCGAAGGCCTTGGTCACGGGTAGCAGCCCGTCGCCGGGACTCGCGCTTTGCGCGTGGACACCCGCCGCGGCGAGCATCAGCGCCGCCAGCAGCATCAGGCGTGACAATGGATTTCGGAAAGATGGCATCACGATGACCGCAGGGGAAGACCAGGCTCGGCCTTCGTTGGTTCCCTTGAACGCGCGAGTTGGGCCAAACCGAGTAGTGACGCGAACGCGAACCGCGAGTTGAGCCGCACCGCACCGCGGTGTCGGCTCGAACGAGTCCATTGAACCTCAACCCAATTGTCGCAGGCCCGTGCGACGTTGGCCAGCCGCGGCCCTCGTCAGGGCGCGGTTTCCGCCCCGATCCAGGCGAGGTAGGGGTCGAGTCCGCCGGTGATATCGAGCGCCACCAGCTCGGGCACCTCATAAGGGTGGAGTTCCACCAGGCGGTCACGCAAGGCGCCCAAGCGCTCGCGCGTGGTCTTGATGACCAGCAGCACCTCAGCGTCCTCGACTACCCGGCCCTGCCAGCGGTAGGTGGAAGGGACGCCGGGCAGCCGGTTCACACAGGCCGCCAGCCGCTCCTCGACCAGCGTGCGGGCGATCCGGCTCGCGATTTCGGTATCGGGGCAGGTGGAGAGGCAGAGGAGTGGCGTGGCCATAGGGGTCGGGGCATCTCGGTCAGTCACAAGCCACGGATTGTAGGAGCGGGCCTGCGCGCAGCGCTTGCTCCTTCTTCTGCCCGCGACCGTCAGGTCCCACACGATTTCGTCGCGCGCATGGGGCCCTGCTACTTGAAACCCGACTTTTCGGACCTACAATTGGCACTCGTCGTTGTTGAGTGCTAACAACGCCAACCCCTTTCATCCCCAACGTAGCTGGAGTCGATATGAAGCTTCGTCCGTTGCACGACCGCGTCATCATCAAGCGCCTCGAGGCGGAAACCAAGTCCGCCGGCGGCATCGTCATTCCCGACACCGCGACTGAAAAGCCCATCAAGGGCGAAGTGGTCGCCGTGGGCACCGGCAAGATCCAGGAAGACGGCAAGGTCCGCCCGATGGCGGTCAAGGCCGGCGACAAGGTGCTGTTCGGCAAGTACTCCGGCAACGAGGTCAAGGTCGATGGCGAGGAACTGCTCGTCATGCGCGAAGAAGACCTCGTGGCCATCATCGAAGGCTGATTGAAGCCCTCCGAATTCTCAGCCGTCATTCCGGCTTGGGCCGGAATCCAGCTTCCTCGCAACTCGCAAACTGGATGCCGGCCTTCGCCGACATGACGATCGAAAGCAACAGAGCATCTCAGGAATCCAACCATGGCAGCCAAAGAAATCCGTTTCTCCGAAGACGCGCGCAACCGCATGCTGCGCGGCGTCAACGCC
>JBOHYO010000122.1:0-1980 GCA_050737935.1 Rhodanobacteraceae bacterium | reverse complement strand
CCCGCGAGCGTTTCGACCGCGTGCTGCTGGACGCCGCACTGGCCGTGCATGGGGGCCATCGTCAGAATGCGGCCAAGGCGCTGGGGCTCGGACGCAATACGGTGACGCGTAAATTGGGAAGCTCGCGCAAGAGCCGTCGGAGCTGACTACTTTGTTCGGCATTCCGGGGTCGTCCGCAGATCCACCGCGGACGGAACCCGGAAACCATTTCCATTAGCCGAGAGCAAGATGGATTCCGGGTTCCATCGTCGATGAAACCGACGATAGCCCCGGAATGACGGCGCTTGATACGCTTACCCGAGTCCTGAGTCCCGAGTCCTGAGTCCCGAGTCCCGAGTCCTGAGTCAACATGCCCATCACCATTCGCCCCGCAGAGCCAGGCGACATTCCGTTCCTGGTCGAATGCAACGCCGCGATGGCGTTGGAGACCGAGCACAAGAAGCTCGATCGTGACGTGCTGCTGCGAGGCACGCAGGCGATATTCGACGATCCGCGCCGCGGGTTTTATCTCGTCGCCGAGCGTGACGGCGAGCCCGCGGGATGCCTGCTCATCACCCGCGAGTGGAGCGACTGGCGCAACGGCGACTGGTGGTGGTTCCAGAGCGTCTACGTGACGCCCGCTGCCCGGCGGTGCGGCGTGTTCCGCGCGCTGTACGCCGAGGTGGAACGGCGGGCGCGGGAAGTCGGTGCGATCGGGTTGCGGCTCTACGTCGAGCGCGACAACGCGCGCGCGCAGCAGACCTACGCGTCGCTGGGGATGGAGGAAGAGCCGTACAGGATGCTGCGACGCGGGTTCATGTAGGTGCGGGCCACGCCCGTGGCCGCCGGAGGTCGCGGCGCCGCCGGTCGCGCGCGCGCCGCTCCTACAATGAAACAAAATAGCAAGGAGCCGGGTCATGATCGCCCAAACCCGCCGTGTCGCCGTACTGGGTGGCGTGCGCATTCCGTTCTGCAAGCGCGATACCGCGTACGCCGACCTCGGCAATTTCGGGATGTCGGTGGAAGTGTTGGGCGCGCTGGTCGAGAAATTCGGCTTGCACGGCATGGAACTCGGCGAGGTCGCCTTCGGCGCGGTGATGAAACACCCGGCCGACTGGAATCTCGCCCGCGAGGCGCTGCAGTCGTCCGGCCTTGCGATGACGACGCCCGGCTTCACGACCGCGCGCGCCTGCGGCACGTCGCTCGACAACGCGATCCTGATCGCGCAGAAAGTCGCCACCGGCCAGATCGAGGCCGGCATCGGCGGCGGCTCCGATACCACCAGCCAGGTGCCGCTCACCTATTCGAACCGGCTCCAGCAACGGCTGCTGGACCTCAACCGTGCGAAGACCTTCGGTGCGAAACTGCGCGCCGCGACGCGCGGGTTCCGCCTTCGCGAACTGAAGCCGCTGGTTCCTGGCGTGGTCGAGCCGCGCACGGGCCTTTCGATGGGCGAGCACTGCGAGAAGATGGCGCGCGAGTGGAAGATCGGTCGCGCCGACCAGGATCAATGGGCGCTGGAAAGTCATCGCAAACTTGCGGCTGCCTACGACGCCGGATTCTTCGATGACCTGGTGATCCCCTTTCGCGGGGTCGCGCGCGACAACCTGCTGCGTGCGGACTCGACACTGGAAAAGCTGGCCGCCCTGAAGCCCGCCTTCGACCGCAGTTCAGGCAAGGGCACGCTGACGGCCGGCAATTCCTCTGCGCTCTCCGACGGAGCGGCCGCGGCACTGCTGGCGAGCGAGGACTGGGCCGCGGCGCGCAAGCTGCCGGTGCTGGCGTACCTCGTCGATGCAGAAGTCGCGGGCGTCGACTACGTCCACGGCGAGGGACTCCTGATGGCGCCAACCATCGCGGTGCCGCGCATGCTTGAGCGCGCCGGCCTGAAGTTGCAGGACTTCGATTTCTATGAAATCCACGAGGCGTTCGCCGCCCAGGTGCTGTGCCAATTGCGGGCGTGGGAGTCGGCCGATTACTGCAGGAGCCGACTCGGTCTGG
>JBOHYO010000121.1:0-3522 GCA_050737935.1 Rhodanobacteraceae bacterium | reverse complement strand
GGCACCACCGCTGCCGAAGGCGCAACGCCCGTAATCGCTCAGGCCCGATACCACCACACATCAAAACTCTGGAGAGACCGGACCGTTGCCTGCAACGGCGACCGGCGCCGAAGGGGCAAGAAGCGCGAGCTTCCAAACTCTCAGGCAGAAGGACAGAGGGGCGCGACGAAGACACCTCGGTGTTTTTTGTCGTCATTCCGGCGAAGGCCGGAATCCAGTGCTTTCCTTCCATGGCACTGGGTCCTGGCCAGTCCATGGCCGGGATGACGGCGCCACCGTTTCCGACGCCTCCGCTCCCGGAACCCGCCATGACCCAGAACACCCCTTCCCTGCACGATCTCGAGCAGCACGACGCCTTCATCGGTCGCCACATCGGCCCCGACGATGCCGAAATTGCCGCGATGCTCGAAGCGGTCGGCTACGACTCGCTGGACGCCATGGTCGATGCCATCGTGCCCGCCGCGATCCGCCAGAAGAACCCACTGGCGCTGCCGCCGGCCGTCACCGAAACCGAAGCATTGGCGAAGATCCGCGCGATCGCGGACAAGAACGAGGTCTTCAAGAGCTTCATCGGCCAAGGCTACTACGGCACCCACACGCCCAACGTCATCCTGCGCAACATCCTCGAGAACCCTGCGTGGTACACGGCGTACACCCCGTACCAGGCGGAGATTTCACAGGGCCGGATGGAAGCGCTGCTCAACTTCCAGACCATGTGTGCCGATCTCACCGGAATGGAAATCGCCAACGCCTCGCTGCTGGACGAGGCAACCGCGGCGGCCGAGGCGATGACGCTGGCGAAGCGGTCGTCGAAGTCGAAATCGAACGTGTTCTTCGCGTCGAAGAACGTGCACCCGCAGACCATCGAGGTGCTGAAGACCCGCGCCGAACCGCTGGGCATCGAACTCCACATCGATGACGAAGCCAATGCCGCCAACGTCGATTGCTACGGCGCGTTGCTGCAGTATCCCGACACGTTCGGCACCGCGCGCAACTACAAAACGCTGTGCGACACGCTGCACGCCAAGGGTGCGCTGGTCTCGGTCGCGACCGATCTGCTCGCACTCACCATGATCGCGCCGCCCGGTGAATGGGGCGCCGACATCGTGGTCGGCAATTCGCAGCGCTTCGGCGTGCCGTTCGGCTTCGGTGGTCCGCATGCCGCGTTCATGGCCTGTCGCGACGCATACAAGCGCTCATTGCCGGGTCGCCTGATCGGCGTGTCGGTCGATGCGGAAGGCAGCAACGCCTACCGCCTCACCCTGCAGACCCGCGAGCAGCACATCCGCCGCGAAAAGGCGACTTCCAACATCTGCACCGCGCAGGTGCTGCTGGCGGTGATGGCCGCGATGTACGCGGTCTATCACGGTCCCGATGGACTCGTTCGCATCGCGCGTCGCACGCACCGGCTCGCCGCGATCCTGGCGGCCGCCTTGCGCAAGACCGGCATCGAGGTCGGTGGGGATTTCTTCGACACCCTGCACGTCACCGGCATCGACGCGCACACGATCCACGCAATGGCCCATGCCGCGCACGTCGACCTGCGGCATATCGACGCGACGTCGCTCGCGATCAGCCTCGATGAAACCACCACCCGCGAAGACGTAATGCAACTCGCATCGCTGTTCGGCGCGCGCATCGACGACGTGGACGCGCTCGACCGCGATACCGCCGATGCGCTCCCCGGAGCACTCGTGCGGACATCGGGATTCCTCACCCACCCGGTGTTCAACTCGCACCACTCCGAACACGAGATGCTGCGCTACCTGCGCCAGCTCGCCGACAAGGACCTCGCGCTCGACCGCAGCATGATCCCGCTCGGCTCGTGCACCATGAAGTTGAACGCGACCGCCGAGATGATCCCGATCACCTGGCCCGAGTTCGCGCAGATCCATCCGCTGGCGCCTGCCGAACAGTGGCGCGGCTACCGCGAACTGATCGACGGACTGGAGGCGATGCTGGTCGCGCTGACCGGCTACGACGCGGTCAGCCTGCAGCCGAACGCCGGGGCGCAGGGAGAATACGCGGGCCTGCTCGCAATCCGTGCGTTCCACAACGCCAATGGCCAGCCGCAGCGCGACGTGTGCCTCATCCCCGAATCCGCGCACGGCACCAATCCGGCGTCGGCGCAGATGTGCGGCATGACGGTGGTCGTCACCAAGTGTGATGGCAACGGCAACGTGGATGTGGAGGACATCCGCGCCAAGGCCGGGAAATATTCCGACCGCCTCGCCGCGATCATGCTGACCTACCCTTCCACCCACGGCGTGTTCGAGGAAGAGATCGTCACGATCTGCGACATCGTGCACCAGCACGGTGGGCAGGTTTACACGGATGGGGCGAATCTCAACGCGCTGTGCGGTGTCGCACGGCCGGGCCGCTGGGGCTCGGACGTGTCGCACCTGAACCTGCACAAGACCTTCTGCATCCCGCACGGCGGCGGTGGCCCGGGCGTCGGGCCTTGCGCGGTGAAGTCGCACCTCTCCGAGTTCCTGCCGCGCGCTTTTTCCCTTCCCCCGCTGGCGGGGGAAGGTGGCCGCAGGCCGGATGGGGGCGACGCGCGCGAAGGCGGCATGGTCAGCGCCGCCACCTTCGGCTCGGCTTCGATCCTGCCGATCTCGTGGATGTACATCACGATGATGGGCCGCGAAGGCATGCTGAAAGCCACGCAAGTCGCGCTGCTCAACGCCAATTACCTGTCGAAGAGGCTGGCGAACCATTACCAGACGCTCTACACCGGCCGCAACGGACTGGTGGCGCACGAATGCATCCTGGACCTTCGTCCGCTCGAGAAGAGCAGCGGCGTCACCGCCGAGGACGTCGCCAAGCGGCTGGTCGATTTCGGCTTCCACGCGCCGACCCTGAGTTTCCCGGTCGCCGGCACGCTGATGGTCGAGCCGACCGAGTCGGAATCGCTGCACGAACTCGACCGCTTCATCGACGCGATGATCCAGATCCGCGAAGAGATTCGCGCGATCGAGGACGGTCACCTGGATCGCGAGGACAACCCGCTGAAGAATGCACCGCACACCGCGACCATGGTGTCCGGAAGCGAGTGGAGCCATGCCTACCCGCGCGAGCTCGGCGCATACCCGCTGGCTTCGCTGAAACGCGCGAAGTACTGGCCGCCGGTCGCGCGCGTGGACAATGTCTACGGCGACAAGCACGTGTTCTGTTCGTGCCTGCCGATCGCCGCGTTCCAGGAAGAGGACGCAGCCGCAACGCAGTAACGCGCAGATCTGCCTGCGTCATAAGCCCTCCCCTTCAAGGGGAGGGTTGGGTGGGGATGGGTTTTGATGGGCGCCAATGGCCGATGAATGGCAAATTGAACGCACAGGCAACCCATCCCCACCCGGCCTCCCCCTTGAAGGGAGAGGAGTACAACTGTGGCGCGTTGAATCTTCACTCTGCGGAATGATTGTCGCCGACGGGGTCGACCAAAGCCTGTTGCACCAGCGCATGCTGCTCGGCGACGTGGGTGTTGTAATGGCCGCAGGCCGGCGCGGGCGAACGCACGCGCCC
>JBOHYO010000120.1:0-1582 GCA_050737935.1 Rhodanobacteraceae bacterium | reverse complement strand
CCGGGATGGTTGTAGATCTCGGCATAGTCGTGGAAATCGATGCGGCGTTCCCGGCCGTCTTCCGTGATCAGGAAGTACGCCTCGCTCTGGCTGGCGCTGGTGAGATTGGCGCTGGGAAAACGAATGTGGTAGCGCTGCGGTCGCATGCTGCTCCTTGGCGTCGTCGGGATGGGGAGCGTCGCGACGACGGTGAAGGCAGCGCACAATTGCACTGGACCGAAATCCGTCACGGGCGCCGTGTGCGCGCATGGCGACGCTGACTCCCCACCGTATTGCATGCGCGCCGGCATTGCAAACCGACGCGGCGACCGTTGGGGCATTCGTAGCGCAGGCGATCGCGGCCATGGGCCGCTCCTACAGCGAACGTTGTGGGAGCGCGCCATGCGCGCGACGGAAATCGTCAGCCGGTAGCGACGGGCATTGCGAGGCGCAATCGCCGATCGCGGGCATGGCCCGCTCCTACAGCAAACGTTCCAGGTGCCATGGCGCAACCAGCATGCGTTGTAGGAGCGCGCCATGCGCGCGACCAGAATCGTCAGCCGGTAGGGCGGGCACTGCCCGCCGATGAGCGCAATGCGGCGGACGGTGTCCGCCCTACGGTGCCGCAAGCCCGTCGTTCCGCGGGAATGGAACTCAGTGCCGCGTGCGCTTGCCGCCGGGATTCATTTCGACGCTCAAGGAAAACGAGCGCTGCTCGCCGGGCTGCATCGCGCCGACACCGACCAGGCGCCGAGCGATTTCCTCGCCGCGTTCGTTGCGGATCGTCAGCACCATCGAGTATTCCCACCCGCCGCTGTCGGGGTTGCGGAAGCTGCCCTCGACGCGCAGCGGTATCAGAGCGGCCGGCGCGGCGAGGTCACCCGCCGGGCCGCCGTAGCGCAGCTTGTGGTTGCATGCCGGGCAGACCGCGGCACTTTCGAGGATGGTCTCGCGACAGTGCGGGCAGGCGCGTGTCGCGCCCGCAGTCCCCGCGTGGGGTGAACTCATTTGCCGTTGCCGTTGCCGTTGAGGTGCCCGTTGCTCTTGGAGATGTCGGTGACGCCGGCCTTGCCGTCGTCCCAGCCGAACTCGGCCTGGCCGCGCATCTTCGAGCCCTTGGCGACGCTGAAGGTGTTGGATTTCACGTCGCCGGTCAGGGCGCCGGTCTGCAGCAGTTCGACATGCGCCGCGATTTCAATGTTGCCGGTCAGCTCGCCCGCGATCGTGACACGCTCCGCGCGCACGCTGCCGTTGACCTTGGCACCGTGTTCGATCGTGAGGTCGCCGCGCACGTTGATGTCGCCCTTGAAGCGGCCGGCGATGCGGACGTGGCCGGCGCCCTCGATCTTGCCCTCGATCACGAGGTCGGGTGCGATATGCGATTCGGAGCCGGATTTGCCGGTCGTGGCCGCAGGCTTGGATTCGAAGCCCGCCGCCGGAGCCTTGGCCTGCACCGGAGTCTCGACGGGATCGGGCGCGTCGTAGCGCGACACGTCGGGCGGATTGGGCAGCGGTGAGGAGGAAGATTTCACGGGTTCTTTCCACAGGGCCATGGCGGCGCTCCGGTTCTTGGGTCAGGGTGCCCGAGCGTACTGCCAAATCC
>JBOHYO010000119.1:0-21629 GCA_050737935.1 Rhodanobacteraceae bacterium | reverse complement strand
GTTCCGGCGGGAATACGCGTCCACGGTTCCGAGCGTGCCGGCCGGGGCGAGCGAGCCGTCCAGCGAAGACACCGCGCACAACCTCGCGCGGATGCAGGAACTCGCCGGCGAATTCGCCGCGACACTGGATGCCAGCCAGCGCGAACTGATCCTTTCACTGCCCGAGCGCACGCCCCTGCCGCACGAACTCGATCGCGAGCTGTTGCTGCGCGCCAGCGAACTCGTGGGCCGCAAGCTCGAGGAAACCGAGAAGCGCACCCTGCGCGGCGCACTGCGCAGTGCGGTGGCCGCGGCGACGCCGACCACGGAGGCGTGACCCCTCAGCGGCAGGGGCTCAGGCCGCCTTGCCCTGCCGGTCCGGCGTCTCCGGATGCATGTCCAGCGCGCCGGCGGCTGTCTGCACCAGCGGCACGAAGTGATCCTCGGCGGAGACCTCGCGCTTGCGGCGCATGAAGCGGTACAGCGCGTAGCCAGCCAGCACACCATCGAGGACTGCGAACCAGGCGAACAGGAACTCGGGCCGCGTCAGCGTCATCAGCGCGCCGGCCGCCAGCGGCCCCACCGCCGAACCGATTCCGTTCACCAGCAGCACCGTGCTCGAACCCGACAACAATTCGTCGCGTCGCAGGTAATCCACGAGGTGCGCCACCGAGATCGGGTACAAGGCAAAGCTCATGCCGCCGAAGGCGAACACCAGCAACATTGCGCCAATGTAACCTGCCGAGGGCAGCGCCAGGTTCGCCAACGCGGCCAACGCTGCGACCGCACTGATCAGCGCCAACGCGAGCCGACGATCGATGCGGTCGGACAGCCGTCCCAGCGGCCACTGCAAGGCGACGCCGCCCGCTATGGCGACGCTCATGTAGGTACCGACTTCGTTCGCGCCGAGGCCTCGGGCCGCTGCGTACAACGGCAACAGGCCCCAGAACGCACCCAGTACGAGCCCGGAAATCAAGGCGCTGACCAGCGCCGTCGGCACCAGGCGGAACATCCGCCGGACCTGCACGCCAGGCGCCGAGTGGATGCTCGGCTGCGGCTGCGGGGTCGCGACCACCGGGAGGCTCGCGATGCAGACCAGGATCGCCACCACGCAGAACAGCACGAAACCTTCGCCGTGCAGGCGCAGCAACTGCTGCGCCGCTGCGCTGGCACCCAGGTTCAACATCATGTAGATCGCGAATACCGAACTTCGATGGCTTGGCTCGGCGGCGGCGTTGAGCCAGCTTTCGATGATCGCGTACAGGCCGACCAGCAGCAGCCCCTGCATGACCCGCAGGACCAGCCATGCGCCGTAGGCCGAGGTGAGCGCCTGCACCAGCACCACCACCGCCAGTGCTGCCGTGCAGAAGGCGAAGGTGCGGATGTGGCCGAAGCGATGCGTCAGTCTCGGCACCGTATAGGTCCCCACCAGGAATCCGGTGTAATACGCCGAGGTGAGAATGCCGATCATCGCCACGGAAAAGCCCAGCGTCCTGCCTTCGAGCGCGATGTGCGTGTGCAGCAGCCCGACCCCCATCAGCAGGAACACGGTGCTCGACAACAACGGCGTGGTGGTGCGGATACTGCTCAACATGCGAAGGGTCCGGGGAGGGCACGCGCCGCGGCCCCCGGTGGCACGGGTGCCGCGTCAGCAGGGTAACGGGATGCAAAAGGCGTTGTCGCGGTTGGTTTACACGGCGGGCCGGCCGGACCGCTCCGGTACGCCGGACGCCACCCGCACCACGTCCCCGAATGGGGGCGGCAAGTGTAATGGTGGGCGCCCGTCCTCGGAATGCGCGACGGTCGTCGCAGCAAGCGCCCGGCACCGTCGTCGAATTCTGCGAAAATGGCGCCTCGTTGTCGGGCCTATAGCTCAATTGGTCAGAGCACGGGACTCATAATCCCTTGGTTCCAGGTTCGAGTCCTGGTGGGCCCATCACCTGCACTTCGGGCGCGCGCGCACATTTCCTGCGCAAAGCCGGAGTGCGCCTCCCGCGATACTTCGCTGTCTTGGCGACTGTCGCGATGCGGCCATGGCCGATTTGCACGCACTGGTCGGCGATGCCGAGAGGGCCCGGTCGGTGCGACACGACGATCAGGATCGTACGTGGCAGGCGTCGCTTCAACGCAGCGAGCACGGTCATTTCGGATGCCGCATCGAGCGCGCCGGTCGCCTCGTCCAGTATCGCGATGAAGGGCTGGCGCAGGATCACCTGCGCCAGCAACAGCCGCTGGAGTTCGCCGCCGGAAAGGCGGCAGGAGGCGCCTTGCAACTCCGTATCGAGATCGCTGTGCGCGTCTCGCAAACGTTTGTCGAGCCCGACGTCGGCCAGCGCTTCGCGCAGTCGTGCGTCGGCGGCATCCGGTGCCGCCCATAACAGGCATTCGCGCACGCTGTGCTGCCAGGGACGGATACTTTGGCTGACGTAGGCGCCCTTGCGCACGAGTTGCCGGTAGCCGTCGAAGTCCACGAACCGGCCGCCGACGCGTGCCGCGAAGGAAGCGGGTGACGCCATTCCCGCCAATACGTCCGCCAAGCTGCTCTTGCCGATGCCGGAGTCACCCGCGATCAGGGTCATTTCCCCGGGAACAAGCATCAGGTTTTCGACCTCGAGACGCAGCGAAGGCCGTTTCACCCGCACCCGTTCGATGTGCACGCGCCGCACGATTTCGCCGGCGGTCGCCATTTTCCCGCCCGCACCATCGAGGTTCGCGTAGCGCTGCCAGAGTTCGAATGCCGGAGCCGCCAGGCGCAGTTGCTGGAAGTTGTGCCGCGTGGAAGCCATGTAGGGCAAGAGACGACCGAGCAGCAGCCCCACTGCGATCAGCGACGCCTGGTCCACACCCCGCCAACGGCCCGCGATCAGGAAGATGCCGACCATGCCGGCTGCAGCAAGCAGTTCCACGACGAGTTTTCCGGAAGCCGTCAACTCGATCTGGCGCCGGTAGGCATGCGCCAGCCTCGCGGAAATGGCACCGTAGCCGGCCCTTTCCGCATCCTCGCGTTCGAATGAACGAACGTGGCGCAAGCGGCGCGGGAAATCCTCGCTGAACCAGAACAGCCGGGTCGTGTCCTTTACGTACTGCCGGCTGATCCGCGACTGCTCGCGACCTTGCCAACGCAAGGCGATCATCCCGAGTCCCGCCAGCGCAGGCAGGATCAACGTGAGCACCGGCGATACCCAGAACGCGAATGCCAGGTTGACCGCGGTCGTCACGCCGGCGACCAGCAACTGGGAGGTGGCGCCGATTCCCTGGGTGACGAGCGCGACGTTGGCGGTCAGGACATTGGCGATTTCGGCCGAAGGCGAACCATCGAGCGCCGAGATGTCGGCATCGATCAGCCGCGCGTGCACCCTGCCCCGCAATCGCATCGCGCAATCGCTGACGATGCGCGCACCCAGCACCGAGACGACCCAGCGCAGCAGTACATGGGCGCCGATCAACACCGCGAAAACCAAGGTCAACGTCGCGGTGCTCGTCGGTAGCGCCAGTGCGTGGCCGCCGAGCATCAGCGCGTGACCGGGTTGGATCAGGGGAACGAGCGCGATGGCGGCGAGACTTCCCATCAGCGCCGCGATCAGCGACAACAGCACGTGCGCGACAGCGCGTACGGCGCCGGCGCGCCCGATGATGGGCGCGAGTTCGCGCAGCAGATCGAGTCGTCCGCGCCGCGGGCGCGGAACCGCTTCAGGCGTTGCGGCAGACGCGCCGCGCACCTCAGTCGAGCAATCGGCGGAGCGCATCGATCGAATCGCGCGGGTGACGTCCGCGCCACAGTAGATGAACACCTTTGTCGACGATGCCTCGCTTGAAACGCCGCCAACCGGGTTGACTCGGTGCATAGGGCTGGTCGGCCTCGAGCAGGCGGTTGGCTTCATGGGCGTCGGGCCGGGTCAACAGCGCGCCGGGACGATCGGCAGGTTGCGCGGAAAGGACGACCGCGCCGGCCAACGCCAACGGACCCGTCGCGGGCCGGCCGCAGCCCCGCCGCAGATCGACCTCGAATTTCTCGACGCCGCTACGGCGGCGGATCACCGGCGCATCCGCAATCCAACGCCGGATCGCGTCGTCTTCCACGCCCTCCAGTGCGTCGCTTCTCAGGTGCAGATAGTTGGGAACGCCGGCCGCCATCAAATCCACCGGGTGCACGAAAACGGCGTCCTCGGCCAGCAGGTCCAGCCCGTGCAGCAGCCCCTGCAACGCCAGTGTCGACTTGCCCGAACCGCTGCCGCCTAGCAGCAGCAGACCACGACCATTCTTTCCCACGCACGCTGCGTGCAGCGGCACCAGGCCGATCCCGCGCGCCGCCAGGATGAACACCGCGAACTCGATCAACTCGCAGCGCAGGTGATAGGCGTGATCCAGCATGTCCTCCGATGCAACGACGTGCGCGCGGTGGCGTGCGGGTTCGATCACCGCGTAATTCGAAGCGTCGATGTCGGCGCGAATTCGATCTCCCTCGCGCTGGATCCGCGGTGCAGGCGGCTCGATCGCCCATGAATTCGCGCGCCGCGGGAGCAAGCGCATCGCGACCCGAAATTCGGCCGTGACGCCCGGGAGTGCCTGGGGCGGCAGTCCTCCATAGGCGGCCTCGACCAGGCTGATCAGTTCACCGCTGTTGCTCTCGAATCGGAAAAGGCCGCCCAGAACCCGCTTGTTTGGGATGCGGGAGGTGCAAGCGGGTCCGGGCGGAGGGGACACTTTTCGGGGACATCCATCCCCGCCACGGATCGCGCCGCGACGATCAATCGAAGGCTCCACGTTTGATCGCACGGAATTCGCGTCTCCGGGTGGCACCGTAGGTGCGGGATCAGGCGAAAAAAGTTGCGCCTCCCGCGCAAATAGCTGGAGCCTGGCACGGGAAATCCGTTCGGCAACCTGCGGCACGGCTCGCGGCACTCACTCTCACGCGCCGTTCGACGCGACGTTGCATGGATCGCCTCCGCGCGCCACCAGAAGGTTTCGTCGCCGATGTTGAAGATCCAGGTTGCCCATTCCTACTTCCTGAAATACGACCCCAAGCAGTGGGAACGCGGCAAGCCCTATCCCCCGCTCGCCACCATCCAGGTCGCCGCGCTGCTGCGGGGAATGGGTCACCGCGCCGAGCTGTTCGACGGAATGCTTGCCGAAGGCGTCGAAGCTTACGAAAAATCCATGCCGTCCGCGGGGCCGGACGTGGTGGTTCTCTATGAAGACAACTTCAACTTCCTGACCAAGATGTGCCTGGGCCGGATGCGTGAGGCCGCCTGCCGGATGATCGCCTTCGCGCGCGCGCGGCGCGCGGGTGATCGTCGCCGGTTCGGACGCTTCCGACCACCCGGAAGCCTTTCTCGCCGCAGGCGCAGACGTCGTGCTGGTCGGCGAAGGCATTGCGGCGCTCGTCCAGCTGATCGGGCGGCTGGACCGTGATCCGGACATCGATACCCAGGGCTGGACGGCCGGGCTGTCCGGTGTGTCCATCCTCGAAGGCGGCCGGCCCCGAACGGCCCGCCTCGGCGTGCAACCGCCGGATGCACAACTGACCGGCCTGCCAGCCTGGGACCTGATCGACATCGAGCGCTACCGATCGTTCTGGCTGGAACGACATGGTTACTTCAGCCTCAACATGACGGCTTCGCGGGGCTGCCCATTCCACTGCAACTGGTGCGCCAAGCCGATCTGGGGCAACCACTACCGACGCCGCAATGCGAGCGACGTCGCCGCGGAAATGAGTTACCTGAAGCACGCGTTCCACCCCGACCACGTCTGGTTTGCCGACGACATCTTCGGATTCCACGCCCAGTGGGTCGACGAATTCGCTGAACGCCTGCTCGCCGACGACGGCGGAGTGCCGTTCACCATCCAGACGCGCGCCGATTTGGCGACCGAAGCGATGGTCGCCGCGCTCGCGAGGGCCGGTTGCGCCGAGGCATGGATCGGTGCGGAGAGCGGCAGCCAGCGCGTACTCGACTGGATGGACAAGGGCACGCGGGTCACCAGGCTGATCGACGCCCGCAAGCGGCTCGGCGCACGCGGTATTCGCGTCGGCTTCTTCCTCCAGCTTGGCTACCTCGGCGAGCAACTGGTCGATCTGCTCGCGACCCGCGATCTGATCACGCTCGCCGCGCCCGACGACATCGGTGTCAGCGTTTCCTATCCGCTTCCGGGCACGCGCTTTTACGAACAGGTGAAGGCCCAACTCGGCGAGAAAACCCATTGGCGCGACAGCGGTGATCTGGCGATGATGTTCCGCGGTACCTACGATTCCGCGTTCTACCGCTGCATACGGGACCTGCTGCACGACCAGGTCACGCTGCAACAATCGACAGCCGTCGATTCGACGGAAGGCCACGTCAGCGCGTTCGCCGTGCTCGACGCGCGATGGGCGGCCCTGATCGCGAGCGAACATCTTCATCGGAATCAGGACGCCACCGCAGCGCCTGCAGAATCTCGTGATCATGTCGTGCCGCTGCGCCGTGTTGCCACCGCTCAAAATCATTAGGGCCGGCCTGCGCCGCACCACCGAGGCGATCGCCCGGGAACTGGCGCGCCCGGGTGGCGCGACCCCGGCGTGGAGCGAACTCGAGTGGAAGCTGGCGCGGGCCGCGGCGGCCGCGCACGGCGTTTCGCCGCTGCTGTGGAAGCATACCGGTTGGAAGCAACCAGGCTGGCGGCGGTTTCTCCAAAGCCAGCAGGAACACGTCGAGATCCGGCACCGCAGGATCGCGACGTTGCTGGAACAGATCGACGTGCGCTCGCGCGCAGCCGGACTTGCGATGGTTGCGCTCAAGGGCGCCGCGTTGCACGCGCTCGGAATCTACACGCCGGGCGATCGGCCGATGGCCGATATCGATCTGCTGGCCCGCGAGGACGATGTCGATGCAGCGACCAGGCTGCTGCACGGGATCGGCTACGTTCCCTCATTCGCTGACTGGCGGCACCGCGTGTTCAAGCCCGCGACGGGAACGCCGCCCGCAGTGCTGGGTGAACATCGCGACACGCCCGTCAACATCGAACTGCACACCCGCATCCGCGAACGACTGCCGGTATCCGTCGTCGACATCAGCGAATGGATCCTGCCGGGGGAGACCTTGCCCGGGCTGAATCCTTACCCTTCGCGCGGCGCGCTCCTGGCCCACCTGTTGTTGCACGCGGCCGGCAACATCTGCGGCCGCAGCCTGCGCCTGATGCACCTGCACGACATCGCGTTGCTGGCGCGGAGCATGCAGCCGGAGGAATGGGTGTTCCTGTGGCGAGGCGGGGCGTGCTGGTGGGCGCTGCCGCCGCTGTCGATGGTCGCGCGTTATTACCAGGACGCGATCCCCGACGCCGTGCTCGCGACGCTCGCCCGCGATTGCCCGCCGCTGCTTCGGGCGGTTTCCCACCGCCAGACCCTCACGCAGGTTTCCTGTTCAGAGTTGTGGCTGCACGCATTTCCTGGCCTGGAATGGTCGCGCGATCCACTCGATGCGGCGCGCTTCGTCGCGGGCCGCATCCGGCGTCCCCCCGAAAAAATCCGCGAGCGCAACGACATGGCGCGCGCGCAGTTGTGGCTGCAGGACCAGGATTGGGTTACCGCCTCGCAATCCAGGCGAATTCTCACCTGGCTGACCCGCAAGGTGCCGCGGATGGACATGATGTACGCGGTGCACATGGCGTTGGCACACGCGACATCGGAAGTCGGCAGAAACGATGTGACGGGGAGTACGGAACCTGGAGCGGCTGTCGTCAAACGAGTCGAGGAGGCCCCTGTCCATGAGGACGCCTGAGGTTTCCATCATCCTGCCGACCTGGAACCGCCTGCCGCTGCTGCGCAAGGCGGTCGCATCGGTCCTCGCGCAGACTTATCGTGACTTCGAGCTCATCGTCGCGGATGATGGTTCGACCGACGGCACGCGCAATTACCTCGAAGCGATCGCGGATCCGCGCGTGCGGCCGATCTGGCTCGAACACCGCGGCGATCTCACTTCGGCCCGCAGCGCAGGGCTTCGACATGTGCATGGCGAATGGGTCGCGTTCCTCGATTCGGACGACCTGTGGCTGCCAGAAAAACTGGCGTTGCAACGGCAGCGGCTTGCCGAGAATCCGAGTTGCCGGTGGAGCTACACGGGATATTTGCTGGTCGATGCCGACGAAAGACCGCTGCCTGAGCGCTCGCGTCTTCTGCGCCGGCCGGTTTCCGGACATATCCTCGAACCCCTGCTCAAGTTCGAGGTTGCGGTGGCGGTTCAGGCGATGCTCGTGCAACATTCGCTGATCGATGAGATCGGAGGATTCGACGAGATGATCCCGATCCGCTCCGATTACGATTTCGCGCTGCGGCTCGCCGCACGCAGCGAGGTGTGCGCGCTGCCCGAAAATCTCACATGGGTTCGCGAACACGCCGGACGGACCACCGCGCACCTGCGCCATGTGGATCTTTACGTCCACCAGGAACGCATATTCCGCAAGGCCGCTGCTGCGGCAACCAACGCCGGAATACGCTCGCTGTGCTTGCGTCAATGTGGTACACAACTGGCGGGACAGGCGGGTGCCCTGTCGCGGGAAGGATCACACCGGGCCGCGCTGGGGGCGCTCGTTCGCGCCGCGCGCGTTGCGCCTTTCAGCAAGGCGCTCTGGAGAGCGGCGGCAGGATGCACGGCGCGGGCGGTGGGATGGAAGTGAAGGTAAGCGGATCGCCGTCGCGGCGATGAACAGACCGGCGGCGCGATGCCATCGTGGACCGGAACGATGCAACCTTTCCTTCGCCGACCGGCAATCACGGTTACCCACGTCGGAAACCCCTCCGCGGATCGTGAGGCGCCCGCACGGTGCATACCGGAGAGCAGTACCACGAATTCATGCTGCTCTCGCAGCGAGACCGGGCGGTGCGCCAGAAGTTTCGAAAAATGGCGCTGGATCTTTCGCCCGCGGGAGCAGACATGCTCGATTTCGGTGCCGGTACCGGCCTCGACGCCAAGTTTTATGCCGCCAACGGGCACCCGACCTTCGTGTATGAACCTTCGCAAGCCATGCATGATTGCCTGCTGCGGCATTGCCACCATGAAATCGCCCGCAAGACCGTCATCCCCGTAACACGGCCCCTCACCCACAAGGTGCAGGTCGTCACGGCGAACTTCGCGGTCCTCAACCACATCGTCGATCACCGATCGCTGTTTGATGAATTTTCGGGCGTGATCGAGCGGGGAGGCTTTTTCCTGGCCAGCATGCTTAGCCCGTACTACCTCGGTGATGCACGTTATCCGTGGTGGTGGGCGAACATGATGAAGCTTGTGCGAAGGGGCTGCTATCCAAGCCCGGGCGAAAGCCGCATCCATCGGTTTTCGCCGCGCGCCGTGGCACGCGCAGCTTCGCCGCATTTCCGGCTGGAGCGCCTCGTTCCGAGTGGCCTCGGGCTGGCCGTCCACCTCTACCAGTTCCTGCTGCTCCGGCGGGTGTGAGATGTGGAAGGACTGGATAAGGCCGTTCGTACGTCCCTTGCCGCAATGGTCTCCCATTGCCATGTCCCCGCCGCAAACGCTTGTCACCGCCACCTTGTGCTGGGACGGCGACTCGGCGGATGTCACGGCGGATCACACCGTGGCTTCGCTCAAGCCGCTGATGATCGCCACCAGTATCGATGCCGGCGAACATCCCGTACTGGAGTACCGCGACGATGCCAGGGGAAAGCTCCTCGGCACCTTGCGGCTGAAACGGGCGGCGCAAACTGTCGCTCCAGGGACATCGCCCGCCCTCTACCAGGTAGTGGCTGGCGAACAGCGCTGCCTGGATTGGCCGCGGCGATCGTGGAACGCCTGGCTCCAGAACCGGGCCATGCTGAAGAGCCGCACGCCGCACGGCTCGGGCATGGAACCTGCCGCGGCCCAGCGACTGATGATCGCGTACCTGTGCCCGAGGCCCGTCGTGCTCGTTTCCGTGGCCGCACCGGACCACCAGAACATTTTTCCGATGGATTTGATCGGGCCGCTGCAGCGAAGCGGATTTTTCTCGCTGGCGCTGCGGAGCACCAACGTCTCCGCAGCCATCATGCGCGAAGTGCGTCGGGTCGCCTTGTCCGGCGTTCCCGCAAGCCTGAAGGCGACCGTGTACCAGCTCGCCGGGCACCACAAGCGGCCACTCGATGATTGGAACGAGCTTCCGTTTCGCCTTCGATCGTCGCGGGAATTCGGCATTCCGGTGGTGGCCCAAGCGCCGCGCATCCAGGAGCTGGCCATCGTGCGCCACCAGGAGATCGGCTCGCACACCTTTTTCCTGGGTCACGTTGTTTCCGACGAAAATCCTGTCGATGGCATGCAGCTACATCACACGGCTGGTTTTCATCAGGCTTGGCGCCGTCGATTGGGTGCGCCGCTCCTGGAAGCCTAGCGCCGTCAACCAGCGATCGCTTGCCTCCTTCGCAGCGACTTCTACCTGGCCAAATTCGATGCCTGCGACGGTTCGCCTGCCGCTCGATTTGCTGTCCCCGTATCGCTGCCGCGTTTCACCCATATGTCGTAGGCTCCAGACGAAAGCGGTCGCCATCCATGTCGTTCCACGATGTTTTCCATTTCTTCGCGCCACGGCGCCGAGTGCACGAACACCACCGCAGTCAATCCATATCGCCGTAATGCATCCGCAAACCACGCCGCAGAATCCGGCGGACGATACTGGCCTGCGACATAGCGCATCAGCAAACTGCGCCGCGCAGCGTCTTGTGGTGAGAACGCGCGGCCCAGGTAAAGCGCCCGAACCCCCAACAGCTCCGGGTGGACCACGAAGGTCGGCAACCAAATCGACACTTCTTCCGGAGCGAGTACGAAACCTCCCTCTGGCACATCTTCGGCTACCCGCGCGGCCACCTGATATTCGACGGGATCGACCTTGGGACCCGGCAGACCGAGCGTCACGGAATTCGCGCTGCGCAGCGTTCCAAATCGCCAGCCGAATACGATCGCGAAAGCAGCCAGTGCCACGCAGGCGCTCGCTGCCAGCACCCTGGGTCGCATGCGCATCGCACGTTCGACCACCCCGTGCAGCAGCACGGCCAGCAACAACGGCAGCGGCAACGCCCAAGTCAGCCGCCAGTAGGTGTAAACGCCGACGAAATGGTCCGCCACGACGCGGACCGTGTATGGATTGAGCACCGCGAGCAAAAAGAAGAACGCGCCGGCGGAAAAATAGCGTGCGCGCACTGGATCACGTACGAACGCCCAAGCGGCAAGCAACGCTACCAACAGCAGCCTCGTGCTCCACCAGCCCCACGTGTCATCGAGTATCTGCGGAATGCCGGGCATCGGGCTGGAACTGACGAGCGCCTGGCCACCGTGGGTGACCGAAGCGATCGCCCAGCCCGCGCCGAACACGTATACCGATGCCAGCATGCCCGCTGCAAATCGTCGAGTGCTTGGCGCGTCTGCCGACCAGCCGCCGGCCAGACCCAGCGCCGCTGCTGCAGGCGCCAGGAACAGTGCGCTCGCGCTGGCACCGAGCGCCGCGATTTGTACGGCGAACAGCAAAAGCCAGCGACGCAGACCGCCATGCCGGGCAAACAGCAACGCGGAACCGGCGATGACAGGGACCATCCCGGTGGCCAGAATCGCCTTGCCCTGGAACATCCGCACGAAGGCGAAATTGCCGTAGGCCCGGTGCGTTTCGCCAAGCGCCAATACGCAGAGGAACAGAATGAGCAATACCGATGGCCAGCGCGCCGGCACGATCCGCCGCAACAGGTAGCCCCAAGCCAACACGCAAAATGCGGCGAACACGGATGGCAGGATCAGGTATGCAACGGTCAGGTGATCGACTCCGGTGATCCGGGCCAGCGTCGCGACCAGAACGTCGTAGCTGCCGAGGCGGTAGAACTGCAGCAGGATCGGAGCGTCCGGCAGCCGATACAACGTGTCATGCAGCAGCACCGGCTGATGCGGAAACCGCAACAGCGTCGCCGAGATGCTGCGGTAAAAGGCATCGTCGCCGTCCGGCCGACTCGCGAAGAGGGTGATGCAGACCGCGGCGGCGGCTACCGCGCAAACGATCCACACGACCCGCTGGCTGCGGGGTTCCGATGCGGTCGCGATCGGAATGGCCTTCAGCGTCCGCAACCACACGCAAAACGAGGCCAGCAACGCGACCCACCAGAACACCGGATAAGGCATGCCGCCCGAGAGCAGTCCCACCCACAGGATCGCGAGCGCCAATACTGCAACAGCCCCAAGCCGGATACCGGGTCCGCGGACAGCCGAGCCCGCAACCGAACCGTCATCAGCCCAGCCACCGGTCGCGACGGGAGCGGACCGTTGCGCCGGTTGCGGCATCCGGAACCATGCAATCGTCGCAGCTGCCGCGATCAGTGCCACCAGCGGCAACCAGTGCAGCAAGGTGATCAGGCTCGCGTGACTTGCGGTGATCAGATGGACATAGACGGTCCAGATCGCGTACACCAGCACGAATGCGGTTACGATCCGATCCAGTCCAGAAAAATCCTGCTCGAATCGCATCTGCACCGCCTTTTGTCCACCGGATCCGAGTGCCGGGCGAGGTTTGTCCGGATGGTTGTGGATCAGCCCTGCACGGCTGACGTCGAAGCCGCCCGAAAGCCGTCGTTCATGACAGCCAGCAAGTCGCTCCCGCAGGGCTCATGATCCACCTTCTGCGGCTGCCGCCTCCGGGTTGGTCATTGCAGGCGCGATCGCGGCCTTTCTTTGTGACAGCTCGACCACTTCGGCAGATGGTTTTGCCGCAGCCGGATCGTGCGCGATCATGAACTCGACGACCTTTTGTTGCAGCAACCGTTCACTACGTCGGATCATCGGAGCCATTTCCTCGTTGTCGACGTTCCAGAGTGTGGATCGCAGATGGCTCTTGTGGCCGACAAGAAACGGCCAGCAAGTGACGACCGTGAGCTTGCTGCGTTCAAGGTAACGATCGATCGGGTTGGTGGCGACATCGCGATCGCTTTCATTCCACAGGATGATCCGATCGAAAACCTTGCTGTGGTATACGTTGAAAACCATGCTGATCAGACGGTCCGTCCGCACGAGCTTGCGCCCATGGAATTCGCGGACCGACGAGATCGTCGCGTCGGAATGCAGGTCCGCCAGCAGCCCCGAGAACACATGCCACGGATTCTTGCGCGCGGCCAATTCATGCAGCACCGCTTGGAAGGCGTGCTCGAATCCGGGCCGGAACTCGACGTCATCCTCGCAGATCGTTATTTGCTGCAAACGCTGCTCTCGCGCCAACATCGCCATCAGCTTGTAGCTCATGCCGCAGCCGACCCATGGTTCGCGATGACGCAGTCCGGTGAATGCCGCAAACCCGTACCGGTTGTCCTGATCGAAACTTCGCTTGCGCAGTGAGTATTCCGGCAACGTGAGGCAGAGCTTGTCGCTCGGCAGCTTCATTTTGCTTCCTGCGAGCTGCCAGAAGTGGAAGAACGTGACGTTGTCGAAAGCGAGCAGGAACCGGTAGAAGAACTGTTCGAACCGGTTCGGCAATTGCCGGGCGAATTTGCGGTTGGCCTTGACGCGGTGGACGCGCGCGCTCTCGTTTTCAAGCCAGTAGCGCACCCGCGCCACCATGCCGGCGAGGTCGTTCAGATCGACGAAGTCCACCAACGACTCGAGATCGCCGTTCTCCTCCATGTTGACCGCACGCTCCGAGATCACCAGCTTGTCGAGGGATACGCACTCCCAAAGACGCGTGGTTTCCAGCAGCGCATCTTCGTAGTAGTGGATGTTGACGATCAGCTTCGCTCCGGCGATTTCCTCGCGCAAATCCTGTCCGAACAGGTCATGGATCACCTTGACATGGCAAACCTTTTCCAACGCCTCGACGAATCTCCGACGACGGTCGTTGTGGATGTCTCCGTAGAACAGCACGTCGTACCGGTTTTTTTCCGCAACGTCGATGTCGCGGTAATCGGGGACGTATCCCAATGGCACATGGAACAGCTGCGTGCGCGGGAGGCCGGACGCGGCCAGCGCATCGATGTTGGCGATGGAGTAGTCCAGTACCGCGAACGATCGTTGGAGCGTGCGTATATATCGATCGTTGAACCAGCGGGCGCTGACGGATTGTTCCATCTGGAACGCCACATGCAGTGCGGGCAACTGCTCGAACATCTGTGGGCAGATCACGAAGTGCGGCAGGTCCTCGTAACCGCCTTCCGGCATGCCGAAGATGATTCTGGAACCGACATCGATCCTTCGAAGCGCACGCTGGATCGAGACGGCGACGAATTCGCAATGCCGGCTGGTCAGAATCACCGCCTGGCGGCCGGCGTATGCGCGGACATCGAAAGTAGATGGGTGGTCTGCGGGTTGTGGTCGCCGCGGTTCCTCCTGCACGCAGGCAACGGCGTATCGCAAACTTTCGCGCGGACCCAGTGCCCGCAAGGTGCGCGACCATTTCGCGCGCGACTCGGCGCTACGAGCGATGTTCCAGAATGTGCGTGTGATGCCGCGCGCAAGGCCGAAGGAGCGCAAGATCCACGAAAAGACACGCCCTCCCGCGACGCGTGATCCAAAGCGCCGCACCGCCCTGAGCGGGCCGGTGATGCGCCACGAAATGGTCGCCTGGATGGCTGCGATCACCTGACCACGGGCCGCGATTTCCGCGTCCCGTGCGGCGATGTGCCCATGCAGCAAGGACGCTTCCTGCGCGAGCCGTCCGATTTCGTTCACGCGTCCCGCCACTGCCACACGGAGTGCCGCAATTTTCGCCTCCTTGGCATGCGCCCGTTTTGTGGCCGCAACAGCGGCGGCGTCTTTTTGCCGGATGACGTCGTCCCTGTTCCGAATCTGGAGGTCCCTTCCATGCACCGCTTCCCGCAAGCGGTACAAGGTTCGCTCCTGATCACGGATCATCGCGTCACGCGTGGCGATCCGTGAATCCTTTGCGCGCGCCGTATCCTCCGCGTTTCTCAGGCGCGCGATCAGCTCTCCGGCGTCATCGGCTCTTCGACCAATGTCGCCAAGGAAGGCCGGCGCCCACAACCGGTAATCGTCGACCATTGCCGAAACGGCGTACCACGTCCCGTTTCCTCGCGCGCAGGCCGCACAAAGTTCGTACAACCTTCCGATCGGGTCCGGCCCGGTGGGATCGGCTCCTTTTCCGATGAGATTGTGGCGCTCGCCCGCGCTCAGGAATGCCTCGATTTCCGGCGAGGCTCCCACGAAGCTTCTCGGCCAGCGCAGCCCGAAGCGGGCAGCCAGCCGTTCCATGGTGCTTCGCCAGTCCGAGAGCAAATCATCGTAAAGAACGATCGCTCGCGACAGGTCCCGGGTGGCGAGCTCGGCTTCGACAAAATGCTCGAGCCACCGCAGATGCGTACCCGCTGCATCCAGTCCATCGCGTGCTTTCAGGGAACCCGCGACCGCTGCCGGATGCCGCACGACAAACAGCACGCGCAGGTCGACACCGGACCCGACGATCACCTCGATCCAGAGCGGCAGAAATCGGCACAGCCGGGGATCCTTCACCGCCCATAAACGCGACCCGGCAAATTCCTGCGTGACAAGCGCAGCAATTCGCTCCCGGGCGGTATCCGCCGCTGCAGAGGCCATCCATGCCGACGGAAGCGCGCGGGTGTCATCCCAACTCATGTCCAGGCCGCGCAACAACTCCTCGTGGATCGCGACCACCTCCCTGTGTTCCCAATGGCCCAGGCGGTTGCCTGGTCCGGGGGACAGCAAGCTGCCGCCAAGCTCCACCCCAAGCAGATTGAGCACCCGCGTCGCGGCCGAGGTGCCGCTGCGGTGCATTCCCACCACCAGGATCGCCTCGCTGCTGGCGTTCGTGTTCACAAGGCCAGTGCCGCCATTTCGACATCCGGCTGCACATCGAAATCGACGAGCTCCGTGGCGAGCCGCCGGCTGTCCGGCATGATCCGGATCATCGCCGCATCGATGATCCGGTCCAGAAAGATTTCGCCTTCGGGCTCCGCGGCCGTGACCCCGGCGTTCAGGAAATAAACGCCGGGTGCCAGCAGCGCCCGGAAGCGAAACCGCACTCGATACTCCTCGCCCGCGCCGGTTACCAGTCCTTCGCCGGCATTCGCCGCGGTGGTCGCTCCACCGAGCGCGTATCCGGTGGTCGTCTTGATCGCCATGCCGAAGCGCACACCCAACGATGGTTTCCGGATCGTCACGTTGAACGAATAGACGTACTCGCCACCGGCACGCAGCACATTGATACGCCGGCCGTGTTCGTTGGTGACGCAGGGCTGCTCGATGGTTGCACCACGGCCTGCGTAACGGAGCGTGCTTCTGGGAACCATGCCTTCATCCAGCCAGGACTCGTCCGGGGGCGAAGGCGTGTTTCCGGCACGCGTCCGGCGGCCCGCGTCCGTGCTTTCGATGCCGGGTTCGCATTCGCCGTGGCTTTCCGCGCCACGAATCTGGTCGCGGATCGCCGCAACCGAATGCCCGGGTGCATACAGCAACTTGTGATAGCGCGAGATGATGGTTTTTGGCAGCCCCTGCGCCAGCAATTCACCGCCGTCCAGCAGAATGGCCCGATTGCAAAGCTCAACCACCGTTCCCGCCGCGTGGGAAACGAACAGAATCGTCGCCCCGCTCTCGCGAATCGCCTCGATACGCGCAAAGCACTTCCGCTGGAAAGCCTCGTCGCCGACGGAAAGCGCTTCGTCGATGACAAGAATGTCCGGTGACACGTTGATCGCGACCGCGAAAGCCAACCGTACGTACTGGCCACTGGAATAAGTCTTGACCGGTTGGTCGATGAGGTCGCCGATCTCCGCAAAGTCGAGGATGGCGTCGAGGCGCGCGATCAGTTCCTGCTCCGACAAGCCGTACAGCAGACCGCTGAGGCGGACATTTTCCCGGCCGGTGAACTCCGGGTTGAACCCCGCGCCCAGTTCCAGCAAGGCCGCGACGCGGCCATTCGTAATGACCGTCCCGAGCGTAGGATTCAACGTTCCGCAAATCATTTGCAGCAGCGTCGACTTGCCCGAACCGTTGCGGCCCACGATGCCCACGGTTTCGCCCTTGCGCACGTCGAAACTGACGTCGCGCATCGCCCAGAATTCCCTGAAACAGTCGTGCATCGGCCGATGCATGGCGCGTTGAATACGCGGCAGGATCATTTGCTTGAGCCGGTCGACAGGCCGCGCATAGATCTCGTAACGCTTGGACAGCCCTTCGGCGCGAATGCTGAAGTCGTTAGACGACATCGGCAAAGCCCTTGCGCGTCTGTTCGAAGCAGGCGAACGCAAGCCACGCGAATAGGCCCGATACCAGGACGTAAACGCCCAAGTGACTCCAGACGGGCGGCCGGCCCCAGGTCAGGACGTTCTGCGAAGCCTCCGCGATCACCGTCAGTGGATTGAAGTAGAGCGCGAAGCGGTAGCGTTCCGGGATCAGCGTAGCGGGGTAGAGGATGGGCGCCAGGAACATCAATGCCATGGTGGCGATCCCTACCACCTGCCTGAGGTCGCGCAGGTACACGCCCAGCGATGCCAGCAGCCATACCGTACCGGCGACGAACGGCAGAAAGCACATAACGACGATCGGAAACAGAATCACCGTCCAGGGAGTCCGGCCCATCAGGAACGGCGAGAGCACCAACAACACGGACGTCGACACGAACAGGTGAAACAGCGCGGAGCCGAGCGTACTCCAGGTGAGGATTTCGAGCGGGAACACCACACGTTTGACGAAATTGGTATTTTCGACGATGAGCGTGGTGGCGCGATTGGCGCATTCGGAGAAAAACGTATTGATGTTCAGTCCGGCGAACAACACCATCGCGTACTGAAACTGATTGGTCGTTTGCGCGTTCCAGCGAGATTTGAAGATCATCCCGAACACGAAGGTGTAGATGGCCAGCATCAACAACGGATTGAAGAATGACCACAACAGGCCGGCAAACGAACCGCGATAACGTCCCGCCACGTCACGCCGCGCCATCTGCACCACCAGCGCAAAATGACGCGTCAACGCGCGGTATGGCGAAATCGGGTCCGTCAGCCGATAGGCGGATATCGTCATGGCAGGTGTGTGCTCCGCGCCACGCGGTCTTGGTTGCAACGGTGGTGAATTTTTCCGCCTGTCTGCCGGCGGCAAATCGGGCGGTTGCCAACCGCCTCATTCCGATTTGCTTCGGTTTGTTCCTTGTCGCACCGATCCGGTTGCACTGGTTCTCTGTGACTTGCTGGACAGAAACCGACTGCGCCGCGAGAGGAGACCCTGTCGACGTTCCGCCGCAGCGTTCAGGCAAGCAACGGGACGCGGAGCTTCGTCCCCTTTCGCCCTGTTCCCACCGCGACGGTGAGGCTTTGCAGAAAATGGAAGTCCGGGCGACGGAGCGCATAATGTTCGTCGTCCGGATCGCACAGCCGCGACAATTCCGCGAAATCATTCCTGCTCAGGTAATTCCGCAGGCGTTCACCCCAGGTGGCGCGGAAGATGCACTCCAGCAGGTAGCGCTCGTCCGCTTCGGCGAGCGGATGGGTGCGCTCGATCATCCGCGTATGGACGCTCACGTCGCGGAATCCCGCCCGCTGGAGCCAGCCGAGGAGCGAACGGGTCGCGGTGAATTCGCGTTCGCTGCGTCCGTACCGTTCCCGGTAGTACGCGCGCACCGCTTCATTCACACGTGCCTCGAGGCGCGCATCCCATGCAAAGTACATGTCCGGCACCAGCGAGCTTTGCCCGACCGCGATGCGACCGCGTGGTCGCAACAGCCGCGACAGCTTTCGCGCCCCGGCGACGGGGTCGTGCAGATGATTGAGGGCATTGACGGCCCACACCAGATCAAAGGTGCCGTCCGCGAACGGTGGTGCCAGCATGTCGCCCTCCACGATCGACGCACCTGCCGGTGCGAGGCCGCGGGCCGCCTTGACGTGCGCCGCGGCCAGATCCATCCCGACCACGATGCCGGCGTCCCCCACCGTTGCGCGCCACCAGCCCAGCGCCTCGCCCGTGCCGCAGCCCGCATCGAGCACGCGGGCATCGGCCCCAAGCGACAACGCAGCGATCGCCTCGCCCAGTTCCGGCTTCGCGAAGGCATTGAACAAACGCAGCTTCTCCGCGTAATCGCGCTGCGGCGTGTCGCCGAGCAATCCGCATCCGGGTATTCGCGGTCGCACGGCGAATCGCATGTTCATGAAGCCGGCATGGCGAGGCGCAGATACAGCGCCTCGAACGCCCGGGCGGTGTAGTCGGCGTCTTCCGACAGCGCCCTGCACTGCGCCGCGCGCGCGACGCGAAGCCTGAGGTCTTCGTCGGCAAGCAGCGTGTGAATGGCGTCCGCCAATCGTTCCGGATTGCCCACGGGTACGGCCAGCGCCGCCGAGGGTGCCCATTCGACGATGTGTCCCACTGCCGTGCCGACCGTCGGCACACCGGCGACCGCCGCTTCGAGCATAACGGCCGGGCCTGCTTCGTGCCGCGACGACATCACCAGCACGTCGGCGGATTCCATGACCGGGCGGAGTTCGCGTTGGGTCTTGAAGCCGAGAAAGCGCACACGTCCACCGAGATCAAGTTGGCGCAACAGTTCCTGCATTTCGCCCTGCAACGTGTCCTCGCCGACGATGTCCATCCCGAACTCCACACCGGTTTTTGCCAGCCTCGCCAGCGCGTGCAGCAAGGTCAGCTGATCCTTGACACGGTTGAGGCTGGCGACATGGATCAGCCTCGCCGGCCCATCGTGGCGCGGGCACGGCGCCCGTGTCGGCCACTTGCGCAGATCAACGCCGAGCGGCACACGCCGGGCCTGAACGCCGAACGCCCGCAATTCGTCGATGATCGGTGCGCTGGTTGCGGTGACGATGTCGGCGCCGCGCAAGGTGAGGCGCTCGGACAGCCGCCCCTTCCAGTTCAGTTGTCCGCCGTAGCCGATATCGCGCAACGCCACGAGCTCGCCACCGGTGTAGTGCACCACGCTGGGCAGGCGCAGCAGCTTGGCCGCGGCCACGGCGATCAGGCCGCACGGGCCCGAAAAGACGGCATGTACCAGATCGAAGGGTGCGCATTGATGCTCGGCGCGGATGGCGGCAATACCGCGCACGATGGTCCGGCCGCGACCGACGTTGTGGATGGTGGCGCCAGCAAGTTTCCAGCTACCCGCAACGGCTTCCTGCGTCAACGCGAACACATGCACTTCGTGGGCACGCGACAGGCGTTCGATCAATGCCAGCAACACCGGGATCACCGCGTACTCGCCGCTGCGATCGACGCCACCCCCGGTGACGAGCGCGAGTTTCATGCCGCTCTCCTGCGACAGCCATCGAGCACCTTCGAATAGGCATTCGCCCACAGCCGGCCTACGGCCTCGAATGACAGCGTGGCGTCGAAATGTGCACGTATGCGTTCCGGCGATACGCGTTCGGTCGCGGCGGCGATCAACGCATCCGCCAAGCCTGCCGGGTCGCCGAGTCGCCACAACTTTCCGACGCGGCCGTTGCCGGTCAGCGCGCGGAACGCCGGAATGTCGGTCAGGAGCGTCGCGACACCGCAGGCGAGCGCCTCGATCGCGGCGTAACCGCAGCTTTCGGCACGGCTGCCCGAGACGACCAGGTCGGCGGCGCGCAGCAACGTTTCGACACGCGCATGCGGCATCTCGCCAAGAAGATGCACCCGTCCGGCCAAGCGCGGATCATCGGCGGTCTTCGCCCGCACTTCGGCGAGCATCGGCGCCGCACCGAAAGCACACCACAGCCGCAGATCCGGCAAATGCGCCGCGGCCAATGCAATGCCTTCAAGTACCGTCAAGGGATCCTTGCCACGGGTCAGGCGCCCGACCCACACCACGCAAGGGCTGCCGTACAGTTCGGTCTCGGCGCGCGCACGAGTTCGGTCGCCAGGGCTGAAACGGCTGCTGGATTCCGGGATCGCGAAAAGACGCGTCGAGGCAGGGAACATGTGTGCCGCCACGAACGGCCGCGCCTGATCGAGCGACGTGAAGGCGATGCCGGATGCCCTCGCGAAGCAGCGCCGATGACGCGCGCGCCGCCACCAGCGCGGCGGCCGGTCCGCGTGATCCTGGAACACGACCGGCAACACCGGCGACAATCGGCCGGCAATCGCGGAGGCTTCTTCGACGAAGCCCAGGCCGTGCGTGTGCAACACGCCGACGTCCATGCCCGCCAACGCGCTTGCGAAACGGCGACCCTTTTCTTCCGCCGATCGCGCTTTCGCGACATCGACGAAGCAGTAATCGATGCCGTTGCGCGTCAGGCACTCCGAATGGGATGCCGCCTGCAGCACCGAAACCCGTATGCCGGTACCCGCCACCAGTTCCGCGATGTCTGCAAGCGATGGCCAGTGTGCAAGCAACGCCTCGATGCCTAGGCCATCGGGCGCGGGCGGGAAATTGAGTTGCGCGACGTGCAGGGCCGCCATCGCTACGCGCCGGTGATCTGCGGCTTGCGTAGCTGCACGAAACGGTTGGCAATGTTCAGTTCCCACGGATGGCCGTAGCGCCGATGCCGATAACGCCACGATGCCATCGCACTCATGCCGCGTTTGGCCCAGTGCGGCGCACGCTGATCCTGCACGGTGGGGAACCGGCAACGCAGCACGGTGACGAAATCGTAGATGCGCTGGCGCAGTTTGTCGGTGAGCCACGGCGCATCGGCATGGCAGGCATAGTCGACCCAGCGACGCTCCGTCCACTCGTCCGGTGTCGCGGGGAACACCACCGGCTCGCCGTGCACGTCGAGC
>JBOHYO010000118.1:0-2767 GCA_050737935.1 Rhodanobacteraceae bacterium | reverse complement strand
GCTTGACGGGTACTTGCTCACTCATGGTGCCTCCGAAAAGTCTCCAGCGGCGTCATTCCCGCAAGGCGCTTCACAACGGCCGAAGGGCTGGTCAAGCGCACTGCTGCCCGGAATGAATCCGCGCCGTGCGTCCCAGGGCCTCATTCCTGCAACCCTCCCGGCCGTCATTCCCGCGAAAGCGGGAACCCATGTTGCGGTGTTCCGCCGAACCACAATGGATTCCCGCTTTCGCGGGAATGACGGCCGGGAGGGTTGCAGGAATGAGGTCCTGGGACGCACGGCGCGGATTCATTCCGGGCAGCAGCGCGCTTGACCGGCCCTTCGGCCGTTGTGAAGCGCCTCGCGGGAATGACGCCGCTGGAGACTTTTCGGAGGCACCATGAGTGAGCAAGTACCCGTCAAGCTGGACGACCTCGAAGACGCCCTGCTGTTCGTGGGTTCGGGAGACATGTTCGGCAACGCGGCCTGGGTGTGCCGGGAGACGGGCGCCGTGCTCTGGCACAGCGACGAGACCGACGACTTCGACCCGTTGCCGGAGAACATTGACGACGAGGATCGCTACGTAGCGGTGCCGGACAAGCATGAGCTGGGGCTGGGCAAGCCGCTGGCGCTGGAGTTTGCCCGCGCGCACCTGCCGGCATGCTACGAGCAGGTGTGCGGGATGTTCGCGCACCGCGGCGCCTATGCCCGCTTCAAGGATTTGCTGGATCGCCACGCAAGCCTGGACGCCTGGTACCAGTGGGAGGCGGAGCAGACCCGACAGGCGCTGCGCGCGTGGTGCGCGGACAACGACATCGCGCTGGCCAACTGATCGCCGCCGCCGACCTCCGCTGCAAAAATTCTTCTCCGGCCAACGGAGCTGACTTGCAACGAGACCAAATCGCCCGCTTGACTTGAGTAACATAAAGGTTACCATACACCATGACATGGAAAGTCGAGGAATACATCGCCGAGAACGGCAGCATCCCCTGGCGGGACTGGTTCGATGAGCTGCATGTGCAGGCGGCTGCCAAGGTGGCGACCGCCGTGTTGCGGATGGAGATGGGCAACACCTCCAGCGTGAAGTGGTTCGACGGCATCGGCGAATACCGCATCGACTGGGGGCCGGGCTACCGCATCTATCTGACGCGGGATGGGCAGAAACTGATCCTGCTGTTTACCGGCGGCACCAAGGCCAGCCAGAAAGGTGACATCAAGCGGGCGATCCAACTGAAAGACGAGTACCGGGCACGCAAGGCCCGAGTCCGCAAAGCGAGGTGAGACATGGCACTGACGAGAGACTTCAAGCAGACCATTGCCGAGCGCGTGCAACGCGAGCCGGCGTTTGCGCGAGCGCTGCTGGACGAGGCCGGATCATTGTTCCTCAACGGTGACCCGGCGACGGCCCGCGTGATCCTGCGCGATCTGGTCAACGCCACCGTGGGTTTCGAGGGGCTGGCGTCGGCAACGGATCGGCCGAGCAAGAGTCTGCACCGCATGCTGTCTGCCAGCGGCAATCCCGGCATGGACAACCTGGCCGCCATCTTCGATGTGCTGCGCCGGAACCTGGACGTGGACCTTGAGGTTCGCGCCGCGTGACGAGCGAGACCGAAGCCGATACCCGCGCCAACCGCATCGACCCGGTGCTGCGCGAGGCCGGTTGGGGCGTGCTGGAAGGCTCGCGGATCCGCCGCGAGATGATCTGTCCCGGCCGCATCACCGGCGCCGGGCGGGTGAATCCGCTGTCGGCGGATTACGTGCTGGGTTATCGCGGACAGAAGCTGGCGGTGGTCGAAGCCAAGCGTGCGGGGCTGGGTCATACCGACGGCGTGGGCCAGTGCAAGGACTACGCAACGCGCCTGCAAGCGCGTTTTGCCTATTCGACCAACGGCATCGGCTGGTACGGCATCGACATGCACACGGGCAAGGAAGGCGACCTCGCGTTGCCGTTTCCTTCGCCGCAGGATTTGTGGGATCGCTGCTTTCCGCATGGCAACGCTTGGCGCGAGCGATTCGGCGCGGTGCCGTTCGAAACCGGCGGCGGCAAGTGGCAGCCGCGCTATTACCAGCACAACGCCATCACCGCCGTGCTGGAGGCGATCGCCCAGGGCAAGGATCGCATCCTGTTGACGCTGGCCACCGGCACCGGCAAGACCTCGATCGCGTTCCAGATTGCGTGGAAGCTGTTCCAGGCTTCGTGGAACCTGTCGCGCGAACCGGTGCGCCGCCCGCGCATCCTGTTTCTGACCGATCGCAATTTCCTGGCCGATCAGGCCTGGAACGCGTTCAGCGCGTTTCCGCCCGACGCGTTGTGCCGGATCAGTCCGGACGAGATTCGCAAGCAGGGCCGGATTCCGACCAATGCCAGCGTGTTCTTCACGATCTTCCAGACATTCATGACCGGCGCGGAGTCGACCGGTGAGCCGCAATTCACTTTTGAAGGCTACTCGCCTGATTTTTTCGATTTCATCGTGATCGACGAATGTCACCGGGGCGGAGCCCGCGACGAAAGCACCTGGCGCGCCATCCTCGAACATTTTTCGCCCGCCGTGCAACTTGGCATGACCGCGACGCCCAAGCGCGATGCCAACGTTGATACCTATGCCTATTTCGGCGAGCCGGTGTACACCTATGCGTTGAAGGAAGGTATCGGCGACGGCTTTCTGACGCCGTTCAAGCTGCGGCAGATGGCGAGCACGCTGGATACTTATAAATATAGCGACGGCGACGAGGTAGTGAGCGGCGAGATAGACCCGGAACGCGAGTACACCGAAGCCGATTTCAATAC
>JBOHYO010000117.1:0-3530 GCA_050737935.1 Rhodanobacteraceae bacterium | reverse complement strand
GAACCCGGAATCCAGCTTTTTGCGTCGCGCGAAACCAAGAGCTGGATTCCGGGTTCTGCCCGTAAACAGCACGGGCAGCCGCGGAATGACGAGAAATGAATAATCACCTCGGCCCGGCGGGAATCCTGAACTCGTGCGGCGGCGTGTTGCCCGAGAGGTACTTCACGAAGTAATCCCAGCGACGGCGCATCACGTACGACGAATCATCGGCGTAACCGTGGTGCTTGTTCGGCAGGATCATCATGTCGAAGTCCTTGTTGGCCTTGATCAACGCATTGATCACGAGATACGTCTCGCCGGTCGGCACGTTGTCGTCGATCGAGCCGTGCACCAGCATCAGCCGGCCTTTGAGGTTCTTCGCGATCAACTGGTTGGCCTGGTTGTCGTAATTCGTGGTGCCGTCCTTGTTCGTGACCAGCAGGCCCTGGTACTTCTCGCCCCAGTCGTTCTCGTAGTTGCGGTTGTCGTGGTTGCCGCTCTCCGCCCAGCCGACCTTGAAGAAATCCGGATAGCGGAACATCGCATCCGCGGTCGCGTTGCCGCCGCCGGAATGGCCCCAGATGCCGACGCGACCGACGTCGATCCACGGATACCGCTTCGCCAGATCCTTGATGCCGGCGACCTGGTCGGGCAGCGTGTTGTCGCCCATGTCGCCGTACCAGGTGTGGTGGAAGCTGCGCGAGCGCCATGGCGTACCCATGCCGTCGATCGCGACGACAATGAAACCGAGTTCGGCGAGCGCCTGGTTGTCGCCGCGCGAAGCGAGGAAACTGCGACCGCGCACCGAGCCGGTCTGCGGGCCGGGATAGATGTAATCGACGATCGGGTACTTCTTCGCGGGATCGAAGTTCGTCGGCTTGAACATCATCCCGTACAGCGTGGTCTTGCCGTCGCGCGCCTTCACCGTGATCGGGATCGGCGGCACCCAGCCCGCAGCCTTCAGACGCGAAATGTCCGCCTTGGCGACCGTCGCGATCACGTGACCATCGTCGGCCGCGCGCAGCACCGTCACTGGCGGCTTGGTCGGCGTCGAATACGAATCCACGAAATACTTGCCGTCCGGCGACATTTCGATGGTGTGGTCGGCGTCTTCCGGCGTCAGCAGCGTAGTCTTGCCGCTGTCGATATCCACCTTGAAGAACTGCCGGTAATACGGATTCACACGCGGCGTACGCCCGACGCCCACGAACCACAAGGTGCGCGTAGTGCGATCGAGATGCAGCACTTCAGCGATATTGCCCTCGCCCTTGGTGATCGCGCGTTGCTGCTTGCCGGTTTTCAGGTCATACAGATACAGATTCGCCCAATCGGTCTTTTCGGACGGCCAGATCGCCTGGCCCGTCTTCGGCAGGTATTGCCAGTTCACCCGGCCGTGGCCGCTCTCGTAATAATCCCCGGCAGTGAATTCGAACGCAGTGCGCACTTCGCCGGTTTCGGCGTTCGCGATGCGGAACGTCTCGTGCTGGCGGTTGCGGGACGTCTCGACCAGCGCCAGTGTCTTGCCGCCCGGCGCCCATTTCACATCGCTCCATGCATACGGTTCACCCGAATCGCAGGCCAGCGTGTCGCACAGCGTCGAAAGCCGCTGCTCGGGCGCCATCCGCAGGCGCACCATTTGCTTCGAGGCGAGATCGATCACCACCGGCTCGATCATGAAGACGTGCTCATCGCCCGGCAGCGGGTACGGCCACGCGTCAAGCTCCGGATGTCCGACCTTGGTCGAGACGGTGTACATCCCGCCGACCTTGCGCTGGTCCTGGCGATAGGTCGCGATCTTCGTCGAATCCGGCGACCAGCGCACGATCGCGCCGTCACCATGCACCCACCCGGCGTTTTGCGTCGCGTAGCCGTAATCCTTCACGCCATCGGTGGTGAGCTGGGTTTCCTTGCCGGTCGCGAGGTCGCGCACCCACAGGTTCCAATCGCGCACGAACGCCAGCAGCTTCTTGTTCGGCGACAGCGCGCCGGGTTCGCTCCCGGTCTCCAGCAGCTTGTCGCGCGGGATGCAAACGCCGGCGCCGGAAAGGTCGCAGCGATACCAGTCATCCTTCAGCTTCACATCCAGATCGCCACCCGGTATGCGGCGGAAATCGAAATGCCGGGGGAATTTTTTCGCATCGACCGGCTTGCCGCGCGCCTTGCCCAATGCGGCCGCGAGCTTCGCCTGGTCGAAGGCAGGCGCGGTCTTGCCGGTCGCGGCATCCATTTCCATGAAATGGTCGCCCGCCGCGTCGTGGTCGCGATACCAGAAATGCGTGTCGTCCAGCCACGTCACCCGCTGCACGTCGTGGTCGACCAGCGGCGCCGTGTTCTGCGACAGGAATTTCACCGCGCGCGCGTAATCGGCGGTGGTCAACTGGCGGGCATGGGCGCCGGCACCAAATGCGAGTGTGGCCGATGCAAGCAACAGGCACGAGGCGCAACGAAGGAAAGACATGGCGGCTCCGATCGACCAAACAGCAAGGCAACCCGCTGATCCTAGACGCCGGACGGGCATTCTGCCCCTGCCAGAAGTTGCAGGGCGGACACTGTGCGCCGCGCCCAACCTGAAAGACAGTGGGCTCGACCCGCCCTGCGTCACAAGCGATGCACATGCCTGCGGCGCCCGCTGGCCGGTGACAAGTCGATCAGCAACGCGATCACGATGCCGACGATCGGCCACAGCGTCCATTGACCGCCCCACCAATGCTGCACGGCGGTGTACCAGAGCAAGGTGGTCGGCAGGAATATGAAGCCCAGCACCGGCCACAACGCGATCGAGAAAATGCCGCTGAACCAGTGGGTGAACAGCCACAGCAGCACGATCACCACACGCGGCACGAACAATGCGAACAGGACCATCAGACAGGGCATGGCAATTTCCTCGGGTTTCCGGGATCAAGTGCCGCCGGCACGCGAGTCCGGGATCGGTGGACCTTTCAATTCGACCTTGTTGCCTTCGGGATCGAACAGGTAGATCGAGGGCCCCTGTCCTTCGGCGCCATAGCGCAGGCCAATCTCGCCGACCCGCACGCCATGGGCCTCGAGGTGGGCGACGATCGCACCCTCGTCGTAGCCATCGACGCTCAGGCAGACATGATCGACGTTGTGCGCTTGCTCAGCCGGCGCCGCGCCGCCCATCCGGCCCAGCTTGCCGTCGACGTCCACCAAGTCGATCAGCGACTCCCCGGCGCGCAACTGGAACAAGCCGATCTCCGCCTGGTCAAGTTCCCGCGTACAACCGAGCACGTCGCAGTAGAAGCGCCGCATGCCGGCGACGTCGCGGACCCGCAGGACCACGTGATCGAGTTGGCGCAGGCGAAACGGTGGCGAAGACATGGCACGCGCGAGGACTGGACGAAGTAGCCATCCTAAACGATTGCAGCCGCACCGACCTGTATAATCGCCGAGTGGCGGAAGAAGCGGCACCACCGCTGCCGAAGGCGCAACGCCCGTAATCGCTCAGGCCCGATACCACCACACATCAAAACTCTGGAGAGACCGGACCGTTGCCTGCAACGGCGACCGGCGCCGAAGGGGCAAGAAGCGCG
>JBOHYO010000116.1:0-6717 GCA_050737935.1 Rhodanobacteraceae bacterium | reverse complement strand
ATGGAAGGCCATCACCGCTTGCGCAAAAAGCTCGAGCTGATGATGAACCGCGCGGGCGCGCATCCGATCCTGCTCGAGCGCCGCCTCTATCTCGGGACCGACATCCCGATTGCGGGCACCGCGCACCAGGCCGGGACGGCGCGGTTCGGCACCGACCCGGCGACCTCCGTGCTCGATCTCGATTGCCGCGCGCACGAGATCGACAACCTCTACCTCGCCGACGCCAGCTTCTTTCCCTCGATCGGCGCGGTGAACCCGACCCTCACCATCGTCGCCAACGCGTTGCGGGTGGCCGACCGGATCGCAGAGCGGATGAAGTGAATCGAATGGAAGGAGCGCGCGCGCGACCGGCAAGCCGCAAGGCAGTCGAACGGACACGGCGTTCGTTCGACAACCGCCACAGACGCGTGGCCTTTTCGCCCCTTTTGGGCGATGCCAAAAGGGGCCCGCACCTTTGGAGGGCGCGGAAAGAGACATGGATGTCGAATTTGAAACCTCGCGCGAGTGCGTACCCTCACCCGGCGCTGCGCGCCACCCTCTCCCAACGGGAGAGGGACAAAGCAAACAAGGAGCGCGCCATGTGGCTGGACCTCTACTTCATCCCGATCCTGATCCGCGTGTGCCTGGTGGTGCTGTTCCCGTTCAGCGCGCTGGACAAGATCGTGTTCTGGAAAAACGCACTCGCGCAGGCCGACTCCTCATTCCTTCCGAAGTCGAGCGGACCGCCCCTGCTCGCCACCGCGATCGTGGTGGAGGCCGTCGCACCGTTCTGCATCGTGTTCGGGTGGCACGACCGGATCGCGGCCTTGATCCTCGCGCTGTTTTGCGTGGTCACCGCGTTCCTGTACCACCCGTTCTGGAAGTTCAGTGACTTCTGGAAATCGGGCAACAGTGTCGGCCGCAGCCACTTCTGGGATTTCCTCAAGAACTTCGGCCTGGTCGGTGGCCTGCTGCTGGTGGTATTCGCGACGCAGCTTGCACCCGCGGGCGTGATCGCGCATCGGCCGCTTTCCTCGACTGCGGTGTACACCCCGGCCGGCACCGCGCCAGCATCCGCGGTTCCCGGCTGGGCTGCGTCCAATCCGCAACGGTAGCGCGCGCTTCGGCCGCCTGATTTCACGGCGACGGACCGTGCCCGCCCTACCCCCTCTCGCATGGAAATACGCATCAATGAGCACCGATCAAGAAAACTCCGGGCACGGCGACAAGCCGACGGTCCGCTACTGGCACCTCTGGACCGACGGCGACGGCGTCAGCCACCAGGAACATTGCGCGCTTGAACAATTCGAACTCGGCAGCGTCGGTGACGCCGACCCGCAGTGGAACGACAAGCAGGAACGAGCCGAAGCCACCGTCGTGTTCACGGTGCTCCCGGTCGGGTGGATCGGCGAATGGCACGAGAACCCGGCGCCGCAATGGATCGTGCCGCTGTCGGGCCGCTGGTTCGTGGAAGCGATGGACGGCACGCGACGGGAATTCGGCGCCGGTGATTTGTCGCTGGGCGAGGATCAGGGCTGCGTGGCCGACATGCAAGGCCGCAAGGGCCACCGCTCCGGTACGCTGGGGAGTGTGCCGTGCGTATTGATGTGCGTGCAGTGTCACGTGCCGCCGATACGTGCATGCTGCCATGTGAAGTGAGGAGGCCGTCATGGATACCGGCATGGCCAACATCGAAATCATCGACAAGCGCTTCCTGTCCTGCGTGCTGCCGAACGCGCCGTTGGAGAAACTCGGTGAAGGCTTCCGCTGGCTGGAAGGGCCGGTCTGGTTTGCGGACCACCAATGCCTGTTGGTCAGCGATATCCCCAACAACCGGATCATGCGCTGGACTGAATCCGGGGGTGTGTCGGTGTTTCGGCAGCCCTCGCGATTCGCCAACGGCCATACCCGTGATCGCGAAGGGAGGCTGATCGGCTGTTCCCACCAGGATCGTTGCATCACGCGCACCGAATTGGATGGCCGCGTCACCGTGCTTGCGGACCGTTACCAGGGCAAGCGCCTGAATTCACCCAACGACATCGTGGTCAAGCGCGACAGCACGATCTGGTTCAGCGATCCGACTTTCGGGATCACCCGGGATTACGAGGGCGGGAAACAGGAATCCGAATCGCCGCCCAACCTGTACCGGTTCGATCCGCGCGATGGTTCCCTGACCGTGGTTGCCGACGATTTCGACGGTCCCAACGGCCTGTGTTTCTCCCCCGACGAAAAGCTGCTGTACGTGGCCGAGAGCGGCACGCCGTTCACGCAAGATCGCAAACAGTACATTCGCGTGTTCGACGTCAGCGACGACGGCGCGCGCTTGAGAAATCCCCGCGTGTTTCACAAGGTCGAGCCCGGCATGACCGACGGTTTCCGCTGCGACGAGGACGGCAATATCTGGAGCAGCGCCGCCGACGGCGTGCATTGCATCGATCCGTCGGGCGAGCTTCTGGGCAAGCTCAAAGTACCTTTTGTCGTCTCCAACCTTGCCTTTGGCGGGCGCGATTACAGCCGCATCTTCATCTGCGGCTCGCAGACGTTGTTCGCGCAATACGTCAACCGTCGGGGCGCGCAGCGGCCGTGAGTCACGGCGTGCAGCGCCTGCTGCGGATCGGCCGCAACACGCGCGACCTCGAGCGGGCGATCGCGTTCCATCGTGACGCGCTCGGCTTCGAGGTGATCGACGCGGATGCGCCACCGCCGGCCTGGACGCGACTCCCGGCGATGGACGCGTCGCTTTCCCGCTGCGCGCGTTTGAAGCTCGGCGTGCAGGAGATCGAGTTCACCGAATTCCCCGACGCCGCACCCTATCCGCACGACAGCGCCTCCTGCGACCTCTGGTTCCAGCACTGTGCGATCGTGGTTTCCGACATGGATGCCGCGTATCGGCGGATCACCGCAGACGGCGCAATCCCGATCACGCAGGGCGGCCCGCAGCGGCTGCCGCCCGCAACCGGCTCGGTGACCGCGTTCAAGTTCCGCGATCCGGATGGGCATCCGCTGGAACTGATCGCGTTTCCAGAGGGCACGGGCGATCCGTGCTGGCAAATGGCGCGCAGCGGGATTGCGCCGAACCTCGGCATCGACCACAGCGCGATCAGCGTGAGGGACGTCGCTCGCAGCGCGCTGTTCTACGAACTCCTCGGCCTGCACATGGAGGCGCGCGGCGTGAACCGCGGGGTCGAGCAACAGCGGCTCGACGATCTCGCCGATGTCGAAGTCGACGTGATCGCGATGCAGGCGGCCACCCGCACGCCGCATCTCGAACTGCTGGGCTACCGCACACCACGCGGGCGGGCGGCATTGCCTTCCTCGGCCACTGCCATCACGGCCGATCGGCTGGTCTGGCAGGCCCGCAATGTCGACGTGTTGCTCGACGCGCTCACCGATGCCGGTTTCGCCGCGGCGGTCGTCGCAAACGGCCCTGTCGATGGCGCGAACGTCGCCCTGCTGCGCGATCCCGACGGTCACCTGCTGTCGGTGGCCGCCACGGACGCCTGAACGCACCGGCAACGTCGGGTTCGCTACCATCGAAGGCTCCCCTGCGGAGTATCGCCGTCCGGTGCCACACAGTCATCGTCCCGAAGCATGGATCCGCCGATTCCGGATGCGGCGCGCCGCGCGCCGTGCGGCGCACGTCCACGCGCCGACGTTGCCCCCCGGAGAACCCATCGATGAAGCCGCGCCCACTCCTGCCGGCATCCTGGCCCGGCAACACGGGCAGCTGACCAACGCAGCGCCGTTCGATCTCGGCAAGTCGCTGACGGCGCACGACCAGGCACTGGCACGCGCCTACGCGGTCGCGCGCACCGCAGCCACCGACAATCGCCGCATCGAGCCGGCGGCGGAGTGGCTGATCGACAACGTCTACCTGATCCGCAACGAGATCCGCGAGGTCCGCGAAGCACTGCCCGCCAAGGTCTGGCGGCGCCTGCCGCGGCAGGCGGCCGAAGACGGCGTGGTCGTTCCGCGCATGTTGCGGGTGTTGCGGGCATGCATCGCGCAGCTCGACGGCAACGTCGAACCCGACGCCGTCGAAGACTACCTAGAGGAATACCAGCGTCGCGCCGCGCTCGAACTGGTCGAGTTGTGGACGCTGCCGGTGCTCGCGCGCGTCGCGCTGGTCGAAAGCCTCGCCGCGGGTGCGAACACGATCGCCCGGCGCCTCGAGGCGTATTCGAACGCGGAGTTCTGGGCCGAACACCTGATCGCCGTCGCGGCGCGCGCGCCCAACGACATGCTGACCAGCGTCGCGGAAATGGCGCACGCGAACCTGTTCGTCTCGCCCGCGTTCGCGGCGGAATTCTACCGGCTGCTGGAAGGCAAGCATCCGTCGCTGAAACTCGCGCTCGGACTCGCGGAGCAACAACTTGAGCAGCAAGGCACCAGTGTCGGGCGGGTGATCGACGGCGAAAGCCGCGCGCAGGCCGCGGACCAGGTGTCGATCGCCAACCGCATCAATAGTCTGCGGCGGATCGCGGACTACAACTGGTCGGAGCTGATCGAACGCGTTGGCGCGGTCGATCGCATCCTGGCCGGCGATCCCGCGGGTGCCTACACGAAGATGGACTTCACCACGCGCGGGCGCTACCGCCATGCGGTGGAATCGCTGGCCCAGCGCAGCGGCCACGACGAGCCGGACATCGCGCGGCGCGTGGTCGAACTGGCGCACGCCGGGTGCGCCCCCGGCTCCGATCCGCGCACCCGCCACGTCGGCTACTTCCTGGTCGGCGCCGGCCGCGACGCCTTCGAGCGCGAACTCGGTGCGCGCCCGCCCGCCGAATACCGGATCGCGGTGCGCTTCAGGCGCTGGCCGTCGACGACCTACCTCGGCAGCATCTGGATTGCCACCCTGATCATCACGGCCGTGGTCGCGTCGGTGCACCACTGGTATCTCGCGCCACTGCCGATTGCAGCCGATGCCGCGTTGCTGATCGCTGTGTTCGTCGCCGCCAGCCAGCCAGCCGTGACGCTGTCGAATTGGGTGCTCGGCATGCTGGTTCCCGCGCAACTGCTGCCGCGAATGTCGTTCAGCGGCGGCATCCCCGACGAATGCCGGACGCTCGTGGTCGTGCCCTGGTTGCTGGGCAGCACCCACGGACTTGCCGACCAGCTCGATGCACTGGAAATCCGTTACCTGGGCAACCGCGATCCGAACCTGCGCTATGCGTTGCTGACGGATTTTCCCGATGCGCCCGAACGCGACATACCCGCCGATGCCGCGCTGCTGCACGCAGCCACCGCCGGCATCGACCGGCTCAATGCAAAACACGCGTTGCCGGGCAGCACCTACTTTTACCTTTTCCATCGCCCGCGCGAATGGAACGCGCGGCAATCCGCGTGGATGGGCTTCGAACGCAAGCGCGGCAAGCTCGGCGATCTGAACCGGGTGCTGCGCGGCGCACGTCCCGCGCGTTTCTTCAGCACGGTGGTGGGTGACCTCGAGGGACTGCAGGCCACCCGCTACGTGATCACGCTGGATGCCGATACCCAGCTGCCGCCCGAGGCCGGGCGCAAGCTGGTCGAAACCATGGCCCACCCGCTGAACCGGCCCTGGTTCAGCAAGGGCTCGCGCCGGGTCGTCGCCGGCTACGGGTTGCTGCAGCCACGGATTTCGGTGACCTACGGCGCCGAAGGCCCCAGCCGCTTCGCGCGCCTGTACAGCGATGCCACGGGCCTCGATCCTTACACGCGCGCGGTATCGGACGTGTACCAGGATCTGTTCGGCGAGGCGTCGTTCGTCGGCAAGGGCATCTATGACGTCGACGCCTTCAGCCGTTCGGTCGGTACGCGCTTTCCCAACGACTTGATTCTTTCGCATGACCTGCTGGAAGGCAGCTACGCCCGCGCGGGACTGGTCAGCGACATCGAGCTGATCGAGCACCAGCCCAACCGCTTCAGCGTGGACGTGCGCCGCCGCCACCGCTGGACCCGCGGCGACTGGCAGATCGTGCAATGGCTGTTGCCGATCGTGCCGGGTCCGCGCCGGCGCGGCCTGCGCAACACCCTGAAGTCGCACCATCGCTGGAAGATCCTGGACAACCTGCGCCGCGGGGTGGTGCCGCTGGCGATGCTGGCGCTGCTGCTGGGCGGCTGGACCCACAGCAGCCACGGCGCCTACTGGAGCCTGGTCGTGGTGGCGTTTCTGCTGGGGCCGCCGCTGCTGATTTCTGCCGTCCAGGTAGCGCGCAACCTGTGGCAACGGGTGCCGCCGCGGCGCTGGCGCAACACCTGGCGGAACATCCGCCACGAGCTGCTGCGCGACGTGTTCGCGATCGCTGTGCTGCCATTCGAAACCTGGCTCAGCATCGACGCCATCCTGCTCAGTGGATGGCGACTGATCTTCACCCGCAGGCACCTGCTTGAATGGACGCCGATGACCGATGCCGAACGCGGCGCGGTCTCCGGCCTCTTCGGCTACACGCGACTGATGTGGATGGCGCCGTCGGTCGCGGTGATCGCCGGCTTCGCGCTCGCGTTCGAGAACCCGGTCGTGCTGCCCGCGGCGCTGCCGTTCCTGGTGTTGTGGTTCCTCGCGCCGTGGCTCGCATGGTGGATCAGCCGTACCCCCGCACATCGGGCGCTGCCGCTGGACGCCGCGCAGCAGTTGTTCCTGCACGGCGTGGCGCGCCGCGTCTGGCACTGGTTCGAAACCTTCGTGACCGCCAACGAGCACTGGCTGCCGCCCGACAACGTCCAGACCTTCCCGGTCGAGCAGGTCGCGCGGCGCACCTC
>JBOHYO010000115.1:0-4179 GCA_050737935.1 Rhodanobacteraceae bacterium | reverse complement strand
TTCGGCGATTTTCCGCAGCGCATGCCGGACCACAAGCTCAAGCCGGGCGAAAGCACCTTCGCCGGCTGGATGCTGCTGTCGTACCGCAAGGCGGCGACCGCATCCTCGCAATTGACGGGTTTTCCGGCTTCGAACGCGGCCGACGAGGATCCGCGCACGTTCTGGGTCGCGGCGAACGCCGACCCTGGCCAGACGCTGACGCTCGACCTCGGCGGTCCGCGCACCGTGCGCGCGGTGCAGGTCAACTACGCCGATTACAAGTCCGGACGCTACGGCGATGCGCCGGGCATCGTCACGCAATTCCGGCTCGAAGGCTCGCTCGACGGCAAACGCTGGACGACGCTCGCCGATCTTTCGCATTCGAAGCAGGATCACGCCGATGCCTATGTCGAACTCGACCGGCCGGCGCGCATCCGCTACGTGCGCTACGTGCACGTGCACGTCGGCGCGCATCACCTGGCGATCGCGGACCTGCGCGTGTTCGGCAACGCCGACGGGCCGCCGCCGCCCGCGCCGAAGCTGGTATCGGCAAAGCGAATGACCGACGCGCGCAACGCCGAGATCGTGTGGAAGCCGGTGCCCGGCGCGGTCGGCTACAACGTGCGCTGGGGCATCGCGCCCGACCGCCTGTACGAGACTCACCAACGTTTCGCCGATCAGCCGACCCGGCTGAAGCTCACCGCACTCAACAAGGGCGTGCGCTATTTCGTCGCAGTCGAGGCATTCGATGAACGCGGCGTCTCGAAACTCTCGCGCAAGCTGGTGCTCTCCCCCTGATCCGCCACGCGTAGCGGCGGGGCCGCTACAACCGCCGTCAGGGAAGCTGTGGTTTTGCTCGTCATCCGGAATCGCGCAGCGATACCTGTGATGAAATCAGCGAATTAGCCGTTGGGCTTCTCCCGGAGCAAGTCCGGGATCAGCCCAACCTACGGAAGCCGCTCTTGTAGGTTGGTGCTGAGCGCAGCGAAGCCCAACGTTGTTCACGACACCATTCCCGGAGCCGTGTAGGCTGGCGCTGTGCGTAAAGACACTGGATCCAGGATATCGCTTCGCGATTCCGGGATGATGAGCAAATTCAGAGTCTCCTTAGCGCGATCGTATCCGGTCGCGCAGCGTCATCGTTACACCGTGATCGGGTTCGGCTTGTCCGGATCGAGGTTCCAGAGCTTGATCGCGCGCGCGACATCTTTCCGGGTCAGCACGCCATCGTCGGCCAGCGCCGCGATGGCGGCGTGCGCGATCCAGTGGTGGTTGACCTCGAAGAACTCGAGCAGGTGCGCGCGGGTGTCGCTGCGCCCGTAACCGTCGGTGCCGAGCACCGTGCAGCGACGGCCATGCGGCACGAACGCGCGAACCTGGTCGCCGAAGGCGCGCACGTAGTCGGAAGAAACGATTACGGGACCGTCGTGCCCGTCGAGGCATTGCGCTAGATACGGCAGGCGCTGTTCCTTCGGATCCGGGTGCAGCCGGTTCCAGCGTTCGCAGTCGAAGCCGTCGCGGGAAAGCTCCACGAAGCTGGGGCACGACCACACGTCCGCCTGCACGCCGAATTCCTTGTCCAGCAATTCGGCCGCCGCGAGTGCTTCGCGCAGCACCACGCCGCACGCCATCAACTGCACCCGCGGCGCCTTGCCCTTGCTCGCGCTCTTGCCTTTGTTCTTCCCGGTCCCGGGCACGCGGTCCCCGGTCCCAGATTGCAACAAATACATCCCCTTGATGATGCCTTCCTGGCAACCTTCGGGCATGTCCGGATGGACGTAGTTCTCGTTCATCACGGTGACGTAGTAGAAGACATCTTCCTGCTCCTGCAGCATCCTGCGGATACCATCCTGCAGGATCACCGCGGTTTCGTAGGAGTAGGTCGGGTCGTAGGCCTTGCAGTTCGGCACCACGCCCGCCACCAGCATCGAATCACCATCGGCGTGCTGCAGGCCTTCGCCTGCGAAGCTGCGCCCGGCGGTCGCGCCGAGCAGGAAGCCGCGGGTGCGTTGGTCGCCGGCGGCCCAGATGAGGTCGCCGATGCGGCGGAAGCCGAAGCAGGAATAGAAGATGTAGAACGGCAGCATCGGCTGGTCGGAGACCGAATAGCTGGTGCCCGCCGCGATCCACGCCGACACGCCACCGGCTTCGGAGATACCTTCCTGCAGCACCTGGCCGTCCTCGGCCTCGCGGTAGTAGAGCAACTGGTCGGCGTCCTGCGGCTTGTACTTCTGGCCGCCCGGCGCGTATATGCCGATCTGGCGGAACATGCCCTCCATGCCGAAGGTGCGTGCTTCGTCGACCACGATCGGCACCACGTGCGGTGCGATTTCCTTGTCGCGCAGCAGCAGGTTCATGCCGCGTACCATCGCCATCGTGGTGCTGATCTCGCGGTCGGCGGTTCCGCTGGTGATTTGCTGGAACTTGCCGAGGTCCGGCACCGGCAGGGTCTTGGTGGTTTTCGCGCGCCGGTACGGCAGGGAACCGCCCAGTTCCTTGCGGCGCTCCAGCATGTACTGGACCTCCGGTGAATCCTTGCCGGGGTGGTAGTAGGGCACCGACTCGATGCCTTCGCCTTCGAGCTGCTTGTCTGAAACCGGAATCTGGAAGCGGTCGCGGAAGATCTTCACCGCGTCCTGGTGCATCTTCTTGGCCTGGTGGGCGATGTTGAGCGATTCGCCGGCCGCGCCCATGCCGTAGCCCTTCACGGTCTTGGCAAGGATCACGGTGGGCATGCCTTCGGTGTGCACTGCCGCGTGATAGGCCGCATACACCTTGTGCGGATCGTGGCCGCCGCGATTCAGCCGCCACACGTCCTCGTCGGAAAGGTTGGCGACCATCGCCGCGGTTTCCGGATACTTGCCGAAAAAATGTTCGCGCGTGTAGGCGCCGCCGAATGCCTTGCAGGCCTGGTATTCGCCGTCGAGGGTTTCCATCATCAGTTTGCGCAACACGCCCTTGGTGTCGCGGGCGAGCAGCGGATCCCAGTACGAGCCCCAGATCAGTTTGATCACGTTCCAGCCGGCGCCGCGGAATACGCCCTCGAGTTCCTGGATGATCTTGCCGTTGCCGCGCACCGGCCCGTCGAGGCGCTGCAGGTTGCAGTTGATCACGAAGACCAGGTTGTCGAGATGCTCGCGTCCCGCGACCGAAATTGCGCCCAGCGATTCCGGTTCGTCGCATTCGCCATCGCCAAGGAAGCACCACACCTTGCGGTCGGACTTCGGCACCAGCCCGCGCGCTTCCAGGTACTTCATGAATTGCGCCTGGTAGATCGCCTGGATCGGCCCGAGGCCCATCGACACCGTGGGCACTTGCCAATAGTCCGGCATCAACCACGGATGCGGGTACGACGGCAGGCCCTTGACGCCGGGTTGTGTTTCGATGCGCAGGTGGTCGAGATCATCGGTGCTCAGGCGTCCTTCCATGAACGAGCGCGCGTACAGCCCCGGGCTCGAGTGGCCCTGGTAGCAGATCAAATCGCCGGGATGGTCTTCCGAGGGTGCGCGCCAGAAATGGTTGAAGCCGACGTCGTACAGCGTGGCCGACGAGGCGAAGCTCGCGATGTGGCCGCCGAGCCCGCCGGGCTTGCGGTTCGCGCGCACCACCATCGCCATTGCGTTCCAGCGGAGCAGGCAGCGGATCCGCCACTCCATCGCGGCATCGCCCGGCGACTTGGCTTCCAATTGCGGCGGGATGGTATTGACGTACTCGGTGGTGGTCGAGAACGGCAGGTGTCCCCCGGCGCGGCGGGTTTCGTCGACCAGCTTTTCCAGAATCTGGTGCGCGCGTTCGGTGCCCTCGGCGTCGATTACCGCTTCGATCGATTCGATCCACTCGCGGGTTTCGCGCGGATCGGGATCCTGGTCCAGGAATTCCTGTGCCACTGCGTTCATCGTTTGCTCCCGTGCGCGGTCGGCCGCGCTGACTTCTTGATGGTTCCGGATGATTTGGATGTTTTCCCGCCGGCGTCGGCCGGCATGGCCTTGGCCCGCGCCTTGCGCTTCACCACCCGCTCGTGGGGCGCGCGAATCTGAGCCTCGACGCACGCGATCGCGCTCATGTTCACCACCCGCCGCACAGTCGCCTGCGGCGTGAGCACGTGCGCGGGCTTGGCCACGCCCATCAGGATCGGACCGATCACCACGCCGTCGGACATCGAGCGGGTGATGTTGAAGGCACCGTTGGCGGCAGCGAGAT
>JBOHYO010000114.1:0-3797 GCA_050737935.1 Rhodanobacteraceae bacterium | reverse complement strand
AGCGTCAGCACCACGATGCCGGACAGCGCCGCGCCGTGCAGAGGGTAGGCGAGTCCCCGGAACAGGCGCCCGGAGAGCGGCGCGTCGGCGTCGGCGAGCCGGATCGGCGGCATGCTGCTTCAGCGCCTGCCGCCGAACATGCCGCCCAGCACGCCGCGCAGGATCTGGCGGCCGAGCTGGCTGCCCATGGTGCGCACGACTTGCTTGCCCATGGTCTCGAGCATGCCCTGGCGGCGCTTGGTGCCGAACACCGCATCGTGCATCGCGGTGCCCAACGTGGAACCCTGCGGCGCCTTTTCGACTTCCTGCTTCGCGACTTCCCTGGGGTTGTCGACGGCCTTTTCGTCCGCCCGCTTGGCCAGCATTTCCGCCGCCGATTCGCGGTTCACCGACGTGTCGTATTTCGGGCCTACCGGCGAACGCGAGCGGATGGTCGCGCGTTCCTCTTCGGTGATCGGGCCGAGCCGGCAGGTCGGCGTGGTGATCAGCACCCGTTCGACTGGCGTCGGCGCGCCCTTGTCCCGCAAGGTGGAGGCGAGTGCCTCGCCCACGCCCAAGGACCCGATCACCCGCGCGACGTCGAGCTTCGGGTTCGGCGCGAAGGTTTCCGCAGCGGCCTTGACGGCCTTCTGGTCGCGTGGCGTGAAGGCGCGCAGTGCATGCTGGATGCGATTGCCCATCTGGCCCAGGATCACGTCGGGCACATCGTCGGGGTTCTGCGAGCAGAAATACACGCCGACGCCTTTCGAGCGGATCAGCCGCACCACCTGTTCCACCTTCTGCTGCAGCGCGGGCGGGCAATCGTCGAACAGCAGGTGCGCTTCGTCGAAGAAGAACACCAGCTTCGGGTGGTCGGGGTCGCCGACTTCCGGCATTTGCTCGAACAGTTCCGACAGCATCCACAAAAGGAAGGTGGAATACAGCTTGGGTTTGAGGATCAACTGGTTCGCGGCCAGGATGTTGATCACGCCGCGTCCGGACATGTCCTGGCGCATGATGTCCTTCAGATCCAGTGCGGGTTCGCCGAAGAATTGCGCGCCGCCTTGCTGCTCCAGTTGCAGTAGCGCGCGTTGCACCGCGCCGAGGCTGGACTTGCTGACGAGACCGTAGTGTTGCGAGATGTCCTTCGCGTTGTCGCCGGCGTGGTTCAACAGCGCGCGCAGGTCGTCCAGGTCCAGCAGCAGCCAGCCGTTGTCGTCGGCCAGCTTGAAGACGATTTCCAGCACGCCCTGTTGGGTGTCATTCAACTCCAGCACGCGTGCGAGCAGCGTGGGGCCCATTTCGGAAACCGTCGTCCGCACGGGCGAGCCGAGCTTGCCGTACAAGTCCCAGAACACCACCGGGTTCGCGCCGGGTTGCCACGATTTGTCGATTCCGAGTTTCGCGAGTCGCGCCTGCAGCTTGTCGCTTGGCGGCGAGGCGGCCGCTTGCGACATTCCAGCGATGTCACCCTTGACGTCGGCAAGGAACACCGGCGTGCCGAGTCGCGAAAATCCCTCGGCAAGCACCATCAGCGAAACGGTTTTGCCGGTGCCGGTGGCGCCGGCGATCATGCCGTGCCTATTCCCGAAATGCGGATCGAGTTCTACCGCGGTGGTGTCATTCCTGCCGATCAGGATGTCGTTCACGACGGTCCCCTGCGTGTGCGCGGTCAGTCGATTGTACGTTGCATGGCCCAGGGTGTGCGCTGTTCCCTTGAGTCGCCATGCGCTTCCCGCTAGGGTTCGGCGTTCATCGGTACTTTTTGCTGGGTGGTTCCAATGTTGCGGCGATCGGGGTGGATGTTGTGTGCGGGGGCTTTGGGGTTGCTGGCGGGTTGCGCGCAGGCGCCGACCCATGGCGCCGGCAGTTCGACCGGGCTGAACGCGCTGTACGCGAAACTGGACCAGGCCAGCGCGCGCTACGACGACGCGCTCGCGCAGGCGCGGCGCGGCGACAATGCCCAATCACGCCAGACCCTCGAAGCCGCGCTGGACGCAATGCGCACTGCCTCCGACGCTTGCGTCAACACGTCCGGGTGCGATCCCCAGCGGTTCCTGTCCGCCTACGACCGGGCTCTGCGCCTCAAGGACGGCAGTTTCCTCGGCACCGAGAACGACCAGGACGTGCTGGACAATCAGGATCAGGCCACGGCCGGCGCGGATTCGGGCGTGCTGGCCACCTTGCCGCAGGCGCAGCGCACCGTGCAACTGTTGCATGGCCACACGCTGTCGGATCTGGTGGCGACCAACGGGTCGGTGCAGGCGGCGTTGCAGGTATGGCTGACGCGCCTGCGCCCCAACCTGATCCGGTCCTACGTTGATTACCACTATCTGCGCTACCAGATGTGGCCCGCGTTCCACAAGGCCGGGCTGCCCGAGGCCATCCTGTTCGGCATCCTCGCCAAGGAATCTGGCGGCAGGGTGCATGCCGTGTCGCGCTCCGGCGCGGCGGGGCCCTTGCAGTTCATGCCGGCTACCGGTTCGCGCTTCGGGCTCAATACGATCAACGGGTTCGATCAGCGCTTCGATCCGACCATGGCGGCCCAGGCGGCTGCGTCATACATGGACGAGCAACTCGGCAGGCTCAATGACGATCTCGCGCTGGTGCTGGCCGCCTACAACGGTGGCGAGGGCAGGATCGGGCGACTCGCGGCCGGGACGCAGAACGCGAATTTCTGGGATCCCGACATCTACTTTTCGCTGTCGGCGGAGACCCGCGAGTACGTGCCGATGGTGCTGGCCGCGGCGTGGCTGTTCCTGCACCCGGACCGCTACAACCTGCGGTTCCCGAAGGTGGATGGCGCGCCCGGTCATGTGGATCTGGCCAAGGCCACGTCGCTCAACGAACTGTCGGTATGCCTGGGCAGCGACGACAACGCGCACTACGGGTGGTACCGCACCCTGCGCAACCTCAATCCGCAATTGGATGCTTCGGACGTGCAACCCGAAGGCACGCGCGTCAGCCTGCCCAAATTCCTCGAGGGCGCCTACCAGCGCTCGTGCGTCAGCGGAAAGTGGGTCGCGCTGGCGGACGAGTTGCAGAACGCCCAGGTGCCGGAGCGGGTCGCGGCGGCCGACCCGCCAGCCCCGAAGATCAGCCATTACACCGTACGTAGCGGCGACACGCTGTCCGCCATCTCGCGGCGTTTCCATTGCGATGGGGTGCACGAGCTGGCCCGCAGCAATCATCTGCACTCGGCCTCCAGTCTTCAAATCGGCAAGCGGCTGCGGCTGGAGGGGTGCAGGAGACGCTGAATGGTCTGGGTACCCCTCGTTCGAATTGGTCTCCGGCGCAGACACAAAGCATCAATTCGAAACCGAGCAGCGCGGCCGCTTCGACTTCGCGGTCCGTGGCCGCTACGTTCAGGGAACAGGAAAGCCTGATTGCAAGAGGACGCCCTGTCCGCGCGCGGCTCTGTTGGCAGCGCGCAGGAGCGCCGCTATCATTTGCGGTCCGCTCACGCTTCCGTGGATACCCGGAGAGGTGGCAGAGTGGTCGAATGCGCCGGATTCGAAATCCGGTTTACGGGTCTCCCGTAACGTGGGTTCGAATCCCACCCTCTCCGCCAGAAACAAAGAAGGGGCCAACGGCCCCATTCTTCTTTCTGACAACTCTCAAGGGAAACGCCATGTGCAAGTTGCGATGGATGGTCGTTGTGCTTGCGGCCCTTGCAGCGCTGGCGGCGGGCTCGGCACAAGCCGCCGTGTCCTCGGCCGCTGCGCCCGCGACCTCTGGATCGCCTGCGCACTACGCGAGCATCGCGGAGTTGCGGCAGAGGATGCGGGGCGGCTCGCTCGATTCGGTGGACCTGACGC
>JBOHYO010000113.1:0-4694 GCA_050737935.1 Rhodanobacteraceae bacterium | reverse complement strand
CGCCGACCACCAGAACCCGACCAATCGCGCGATCCACTGGGTGTGCGTGCCGACCATCATGTGGGCGGTGATCGCGGCGCTGTGGACGGCGCCGGGGATTGCGATGTGGATGAAGCCCGGATTCTGGGCGGCGGTCGCGATGTTCGTTGCCTATCTCTTCTACTACCGGCTGTCGCGCAGGCTCGGCATTGCGATGGCCATCGTGTTCATCGCGAGCGGCGTGGTCGCATGGGCGCTGTACGGCGTGCTGGGGCCACGCGGGCTTTTGATCCTCGCGGCCGTGCTGTTCGTGGCGGCCTGGATCGGTCAGTTCATCGGCCATGCGATCGAGGGCCGGCGGCCGGCGTTCTTCGACAACATCGTGCAACTGCTGATCGGCCCGGCGTGGCTGATGGGCAAGCTGATGCGCAGGCTGGGCATCGCATATTGAAAATGTAGGTTGGGCTGACCGCGGGCTTCATCCGCGGGAAGCCCAACGTGGGTATGCCGTCGCAATGTTGGGCTTCTTCCGGATGAATCCGGAATCAGCCCAACCTACCGGCCCAGATCCCGGTTCAGCAACCCCGCCAATCGTGCTCCCGCCTGCCGCAGCCGCTGTTCGGCAATCGGGCGCTCGCGCTGCATGTAGGCCTCGTCGATGAAATGGGTAGCGGGGTACACCCCGCCGTCGCGATCGATCCGACACGACTCTTCGGCCCATTCGGCGGGCGTGCCGCCCGCCGCCACCGGCGTGCGTTCGGCCTGCAACCTGCGCGTATATTCCGCCGTCGAAAGGTGCGCGTCATCCAGCATCGCGGAATCCCAGATCCGGTGCAGATTGGTGCCGCGGCCTTGCCAGCGCACCTGGAAATCGTTGCCGCCGGCGTCGCGGCGATAGCCTGCGTGCAGCGGCTGGTGCACATCGGCGACGAAGTGCACCACGAACGCCAGCGCCTGCGCGCGCGCGGCGGGACTGTTCGAGGGATCGGCCAGGATCGTGGAGTATTTGTCTATCGCGGCCACGACACATTCACCATCGCGGCAGTCACGCGGGGGCTCGTAGATGCAATCGCCGGACTGGAAGTTGAGGTAGTGCAGCCTGGCGGTGCGCCGGTACAAGGCCGGGTCGGTGTCGCGAAGGTCGTCGGCCCAGTTGGCGATCTGGTCGAGGTACTGTTTGTCGCGGATCGCGAGCAATGCCCTCACTTCGGCGCCCGCGCGTGGCGCCAGTTGCGCTTCCGCGAGCCGCGCCACGATCCGGTGCCCGAGCGGTCCCCAAGCGGATGCCACCGGGGGGAATGCCAGCATCGCCGAGAACACGGCGGCGAGCGCGCAAGCGCGTCGCTTCGTGTCGAAAGTCCGGAGCATCACGGCTCCCGCCGAAAAGCACCAGTTTGCCACGCCGGGTGACGCGTTTGCCCGTGAAGCAGCGCAGCAAACAGGCTAAAATGATCGTTTCCCCGACAATCCTTGGACGAAGGACGACACCATGGCGATCAAGGTCGCGATCAACGGCTACGGCCGCATCGGCCGCAATATCCTGCGAGCGCTGTACGAATCCAACCGCACCGGCGCGATCCGCATCGTCGCGATCAACGATCTCGGCGACGCCGAAACCAACGCACACCTGACGCAATACGACACCGCGCACGGCAAGTTTCCGGGCACGGTCAGCGTCGAGAATGGCGACCTCGTGATCAATGGCGACCACATCAAGGTCTGCGCCGAACGTGATCCGTCGAAGTTGCCGTGGAAGGATCTGGGCGTTGACGTGGTGATCGAGTCGACCGGCCTGTTCACCCAGCGCGACAAGGCCGCGGCGCACCTCGCGGCCGGCGCGAAAAAGGTCGTCATTTCCGCGCCCGGCAAGGACGTGGACGGCACCTTCGTCTACGGCGTCAACCACGACAAAATCAAGCCGTCGGACACGATCATCTCGAATGCGTCTTGCACCACCAATTGCCTCGCCCCGTTGGCCAAGGTGCTGCACGAGAAGATCGGCATCGTGCACGGCTTGATGACGACCATCCACGCCTACACCCATGACCAGGTCCTGACCGACGTCTACCACAAGGATCTGCGCCGCGCGCGTTCGGCAACGCACAGCCAGATCCCGACCAAGACCGGCGCGGCCGTCGCGGTGGGGCTGGTCCTGCCGGAACTGAATGGACGTCTGGACGGCTTCTCGATGCGCATTCCGACCATCAACGTGTCGGCGGTCGACCTCACCTTCGTGGCGGCGCGCGAGACCAGCAAGGAAGAAATCGACGCGGCCATCAACGAAGCGGCGAATGGCAAGATGAAGGGCGTGATGGCGGTCAATACCAAACCGCTGGTGTCGATCGACTTCAACCACAACCCGGCTTCGTGCACCTACGACGCGACGCAAACCCGCGTCATGGGCGGGACGCTCGTCAAGGTGCTCGGCTGGTACGACAACGAGTGGGGCTTCTCGAATCGCATGCTCGACATCACCGAGGCGTTCGAGAACGTGAAGTGAGCGGAGGAGCCGGCTTTTCCGGATTCCGTTTCGCCCGGATTCGGGGCTCGAAAAGACAAACGAGTAGCCCGGATGTAGCCAGGTAGCGGCGTAATCCGGGAGCTCGAAAGGGACGACATCCGGCTACTCTCTGCAGGAGCCGGCCATGCCGGCGACTGGTCTCGCACGAGCCGGTCGCGCGCATGGCGCGCTCCTACCCGAAACAAAAGCGGCTCGCGCGCGAAGCGAGCGAAACTTGTTTCGCTGTCAGCCGAGCGCCTTCAGCGCTGCGTCGTAATCGGGCTCATGGCCGATCTCGTCGACCAGTTGCGTATGGATCACCTTGTCGTGCTCGTCGAGTACCACCACGGCTCGGGCGGCAAGACCGGCCAGTGGCCCATCGGTCATCGCGACACCATAGTCCTTCAGAAACTCGCGTCCGCGCATCATCGAAAGCATCGTCACGTTCTCGATGCCCTCGGCGCCGCAAAAACGCGCCTGCGCGAACGGCAGGTCGGCCGAAATGCACAGCACGACGGCATTCTTCAAACCCGCCGCGTCCTTGTTGAAGTGCCGCACCGAGGCCGCGCACACGCCGGTGTCGACGCTCGGGAAGATGTTCAGCACCTTGCGCTTGCCTGCAAAGTCGGCAAGTGATTTTTCGGACAGGTCGCCCGCGATCAGCCGGAAGGCCGGCGCCTTGTCGCCCACCTTCGGAAAGGTACCCTCGAGGTGGACGGGATTGCCCTTGAAGTTGACATTGGACATGGTGAAACCTCCTTGTGCGTGTGGATCACGGAGGCGCACGGCTTCGCGCTCCGCGAGCCTTTCAGTCTAGCCCACGGCGACCGCTGCGGTCAGGCCGCGTCGGCCTGGGCGTCCCCGCGATCGAGCAACGGCAGCTTGTCGGGAATGCCGTCCCAAAGGTCCGCCCCCTCCATTTCCCGGATCTTGCAGGCGATCACCGGCCAGTTTTTCGCGAGTTCGGCATTGATGCCGAGGAAATGCTCCTGCCCCGCCGGCACATCCATCTCGGGAAAGATGGCGTCGACGGGGCACTCCGCCACGCACAGGGTGCAATCGATGCACTCGACCGGATCGATCACCAAAAAGTTGGGGCCTTCGTGGAAGCAATCGACCGGGCACACCTCGACGCAGTCGGTGTATTTGCAGTTGATGCAGTTGTCGGTGACGACGTGGGTCATGGGAAGGCCTCCGGCTGGTGCGCGACGTACTGTGCCCCCCCGGCGCCGCCCCGTCCCTGATGCGCGTCATTGATGCAGGTCATGGTGGTGCCGAAGGCAACGGGCGACGCTGTCGCCATGTCGCAACCGATGCCTGCCACTCTCGATGAATCGCAGCTCGCGATACTGGTCGACCGCTTTTACGACAGGGTGCGCGTTGATCCGCTGCTCGGCCCCGTGTTCAATCGCGTGGTCGATGACTGGGATGCGCACAAGGTCCTGATGACCTCGTTCTGGACGACGGTCGCGCTGCGCAGCGGCCACTACCGCGGCAATCCGCTGGCCAAGCACCAGCCGCTGCCGATCGGCGTCGAGCACTTCCAGCGTTGGCTCGCGTTGTGGCGCGAAACGGCCGGGGAACTGCTCGATATCGAATCCGCCGCACTGATGACCGGCTATGCCGAGCGCATCGGCTACGGCATGCGCGTCGGAATGGGACTGTCCGGACACCAGCGCGGACGCGAGTCGGGCATCCCGATCCGCACGCGCCAGCGCGCCGCAGCCAGCGGCCGCCCGACCTCCGCGTGAGGCATGGCGGGCGCGGATAATGCGTCGATTGGGAAATGAACCCGTTCGTGTCCGGCGTAGTGAGCGCGCGAACGAAGCCGAAACGCCCGTCGTGCGACCAAGTCTCACGCTAGACTTGGCCGATGCACATCGGTTCGGTCCGCATTGATCCACCCGTCGCGCTGGCGCCCATGGCGGGCGTCACCGACAAGCCGTTCCGGCGACTGTGCAAGCGGCTGGGCGCCGGTCTCGCCGTGTCGGAAATGACCACCTCCGACCCGCGCCTGTGGCAGACGCGCAAGTCGCTGCACCGGATGGACCACGCCGGCGAACCCGACCCGGTATCGGTGCAGATCGCGGGTTCGGATCCTGTGATGCTGGCCGAAGCGGCACGCTACAACGTCGAGCACGGCGCGCAGGTGATCGACATCAACATGGGTTGTCCGGCCAAGAAGGTGTGCAACGCCTGGGCGGGCTCCGCACTG
>JBOHYO010000112.1:0-2632 GCA_050737935.1 Rhodanobacteraceae bacterium | reverse complement strand
CGGAGCCGGTTACTGCTGGACGGCACTGGTCGACGCGGGCGCGGCCTCGGCGCCCTTGTTCACCGCGTGTTGCGCCCGCTGGGTACGCCATTTCTGCATCCGGGTCTGGTGTTTGCTGCGCAGGCTGGCCAGCTTGGTACGCTGCTCGGGAGTCAGTTCATTGTAGATTTTCGTCCGCATTGCGGCTTGCTGTGTCACGCGCGCCTGCGCCGCCTGTGCTTCGGCCTGCCCAAGATCCTGGGCGGCGGTCTGGTATTCGGCCGTGCCCGGCGTGGCGTTCTCGAACGCCATCCGCTTCTGCATCAGCGCCTGCATTTGTGGCTGGGACTGGCTGTGCTGCTCGCGCATCATCTGCTGAATATTGGTGCGCTGGGTCTGCGTGAGGTCGAGATTGCGGAGCATGTCCTCGTGGCCGTGGTGCTTGCCACGCCAATGTTGCATGCCATGGTGCATGCCGTGATGCATCTGCGTGGAGGACGCGGAGGCGGGCGTGTCGGTGGTTTGGACGCCGGTCGCCGCGAAGGCGAGCGAGGAGAAACCTACGGCTGCGGCAAGCAGCGCGGACCGAAAAACGGTGTGCATGATCGGGAACCTTGGGGGGAGGGATGCAGGTACGGTACCGCCATGCAGGCACGCGGGCGCTAAGAACCCGTAAAGATCGATTGGCGATACAGCCGCCGCTCAGTTTGGGACGCTGCCGCCTTGCCGCGATCCATTCGTGAAGTGGAAGGACCCGACCACCGCCCGCATGCGCGCGAACGCCTGCGCGCGGGAGAACGGCGGCATGGCCGGCGGATCGAACACTTGCGGATTGGTTCCATACACCAGCAGGTCGATCGCGTAGCAGACGCCGCCGCGTACCGTTCGATAGCCGTGGACGTCAAGGTAGTGGCTCATGGCCGCGTCCGCCGCCTCGAAGGTCGTGAAATCGATTCCGCCGATGGTTTCATGCGCGAGGCTGCCGGGTCGTACGGCATCCGGCGGCGCCGTGCAGCGCTGCACTTCGGGTGCCGCTTTGCTGGCGCCGATCCTGATCTCGGCGTCGGTGATCCGGTCGGATCCGGGCACCACCAGCGCCACGATCGGGCGGCCTTGCGAGTCGGAACCAGCGTAGGTTTTCCACGCGTCATTCGCGAGATAGCTGGTCTTGAAATCGTGATGGACCGTCCAACCCGGCGGCACTTCGATCGAGACATGCCAGGTGGAGTCGCGCCAGATGTGTGTTTCGCCATCCACGGCGCGGGGCGGCGAAACATTGCTTGCTCCGGGTGGCTGCGGGCCGACATCGTGTCCCGGGCTGCAAGCAGCGACCGGTGCGACGATGGCAAACGCCAGCGTGCTGCGGAGCAGGGTTCTGGCTGCGAGCATTCGGGAATGCATCATCGGGCGTCGGTGGATGAAACGCGGGAGCCGTCCGGCTGGGAAGGCCGGCCGCTGCTGCGCCCCGTCACGATCCAGCATCGGGCAGGGCGCGGGTGCGGGAAGCTCAGTGCGAGGCAGGTGGCGTGGAACCGCCACTGGCGCGTCGCGCCCGCTCGGCTTCCCGCATCTTCTGGACGCTGACCTTTTGCTGGGCGATCAGGTTCTTGAGCTTGGTGCGCTGCGTGGGCGTCAGCACGTCGTAGATCTTGGCGCGCAAGGCACCCTCGCGAAGCGTACGGGCCTTCGCGAAATCGGCATCGGCCTGGGCAAGGTCGTTCATGGCCGACTGGAACGCCGAGGTGCCAGGCGTCGCATTTTCGAATGCCTCGCGCTTCTGGGTCACCGACTGCATTTGCGGACGGAGTTGCTGGAAGTTCTGCTGCATGGTCGCCCGGATGGTCGATTGCTGCGACTGCGTGAGGTTGAGTTCCTCGAGGAGGGAGTGCCTCTGGGCCGGCGCGCCCGGTTTGGCGGCGGACGTGGACGGTGTCGATTGCGCGGGCGCCGCGCTGGCTGCAAATGCCAGCGAAGAAAACGCAATGGCCGTGGCGAGGGCGGTGGTGCGGAAGATCCTGCTGTGCATCGGTGGACTCCTTCGATGGTGCGGTCCCGGACCGTAGCGGTTCCGCGGCGCGCGAGCACCAGAAAATACACGAGATCGCCGTGCCGATACAGCGTTCGTACGTCGCTGCGCTCCGCGCCAACCTGCACGGTTTCGGTAACGGTGTCGTGAACAACGTTGGGCTTCGCTGCGCTCAGCGCCAACCTACAGAAGCATGCTTTGGTAGGTTGGGTTGATCCCGGACTTGCTCCGGGAGAAGCCCAACGGCCTTCGAACCCGGTTCGCCGCGGCGCGACATGTGGGGCCCGTACATCCCGGGCTTGCCGCGCCACCTCCCACGCCCAGTGTCGTGAACGACGTTGGGCTTCGCTGCGCTCAACGCCAACCTACAGAAGCACGCTTTGGTAGGTTGGGTTGATCCCGGACTTGCTCCGGGAGAAGCCCAACGGCCTTCGAACCCGAACCGCCGCGGCGCGAACTGTGGGAACCGCACATCCCGGGCTTGCCGCGCCACCTCCCACGCCCGAATGTGGTGAACAACGTTGGGCTTCGCTGCGCTCAGCGCCAACCTACAGAAGCATGCTTTGGTAGGTTGGGTTGATCCCGGACTTGCTCCGGGAGAAGCCCAACGGCCTTCGAACCCGGTTC
>JBOHYO010000111.1:0-2968 GCA_050737935.1 Rhodanobacteraceae bacterium | reverse complement strand
CCTCGCCAATCTTGTGATTGACGCCGGTGTAGAAGAGGATGCGCTCGGTGGTCGTGGTCTTGCCGGCATCAATGTGGGCCATGATGCCGAAATTCCGGTAGCGCTCGATGGGTGTGGTGCGTGCCATTGCCTGATACCTGAAGCTTTTCTTTAGTGGTGTGCAAGTTGCAAACGGGAAAAGTCGCTCGCTGCGCGCGAGCTGTAGAGTCGCGCCTGCGGTGCTGTGAATGGTGAAGAGGAAAGCCGTGCGTTCGTCGCTCTTCTCTTTGCCCTTTCCAGCCCCGCGAAGCGGGGCGACTTCACTCTTTACTTATTCTTGCCTTACAGGCCGCGCCAGCGGCCGACTTACTCTTTACTCTTTACCAGCGGTAATGCGAAAAGGCCTTGTTGGCTTCCGCCATGCGGTGGGTTTCCTCGCGCTTCTTGACCGCGCCGCCGCGGCTCTCCGAGGCGTCCAGCAATTCCGCAGCGAGCTTGCGCGGCATCGAGTTCTCGCCGCGCTTGCGCGCCGCCTCGATGGTCCAGCGCATCGCCAAGGCGGTGCGCCGCGACGCACGCACCTCGACCGGCACCTGGTAGGTGGCACCGCCGACACGCCGCGACTTCACCTCGACCGCCGGCGCGACGTTGTTCAACGCCTTCTCAACCAGCGCGACCGGCTCCGGATTCTTTTCGCCCAGATGGTCGAGCGCGCCGTAAACGATGCCCTCGGCAACCGACTTCTTGCCGCTCTGCATCACCATGTTGATGAAACGCGCGATCAGCTCGCTGCCGTGTTTGGGGTCCGGCAGGATGACTCGGGCGGGATGGGAACCTTTGCGTGACATTGTGTATACCTGGAATTCTTCGGGAATCCGATCGCGGCCGTGGGCCGCTCCTACATCAACCCTTCGGCCGCTTCGCGCCGTACTTCGAGCGCGACTTGCGGCGCTTGGCGATGCCGGCGCAATCGAGCGAGCCGCGCACGGTGTGGTAACGCACGCCCGGCAGATCCTTCACACGCCCGCCCCGGATCAACACCACCGAGTGCTCCTGGAGGTTGTGCCCTTCGCCGCCGATGTAGCTGATGACCTCGTAACCATTGGTCAGGCGTACCTTGGCCACCTTGCGCATCGCCGAATTCGGCTTCTTCGGGGTGGTCGTATACACGCGGGTGCACACCCCCCGGCGCTGCGGACAGTTCTGCAGCGCGGGCGAAGCGCTCTTGTAGGTTTTCGGGCTGCGCGGGCGGCGCACCAACTGGTTGACCGTTGCCATTTATTGCGTATTCCTGACTGAATTCGAAAGCTGCCGTGCTGCCTTCAACCCCTTTGCGTCAAGGGGCGACCAAATCGTTGCCTGCCAAAGTTTCGATCGGGGTTGTGGAGCATGGTTCTCGCGCATCGAAACGACGCGTGATCACGCTCGCCATGCTCCCCTTGGGAAAAACCAAGGGCAGACCGGTAGTCCGGTCTGCCCAGAAGCGGAATATTAACACGGAATCACGAATCCGGACAAGCCTTCGCGCCGTTGCGGCATCCTGCTCTCGAACACGAAGCGCGTCCGTGCGCCTCATTTCGATGATCCCGCGCGCATTACGCGCGCGGTGGGAACATCATGCCATCAACATCAGGCTGGTCCGGCCGTTTCGCTGGGAGCCTCGCCGGTCTCTTCGAACACGGCGGACACGTTGGCGAGGGTTTCCCGCTCCGCATCGGTCAGGCCCACCGACGCCTTGCGCTGCGCGTGGTAGGCGAGGCCCGTACCGGCCGGAATCAAGCGGCCGACTATAACGTTTTCCTTGAGACCCCGCAAGTCGTCGCGCTTGCCGCGCACCGCGGCATCGGTCAGCACCCGGGTGGTCTCCTGGAACGACGCCGCGGAGATGAACGACTCGGTCGCCAACGAGGCCTTGGTGATGCCCAGCAGCACCGGAATCCCCTCCGCGGGACGTTCGTCGCGAGCTTCGGCCTTGCGATTGACCTCGTCGAAGCGGTTGCGGTCGACCTGCTCGCCACGCAGGTAGGTGGTCTCGCCCGGGTCGCCGATCTCGACCTTGCGCAGCATCTGGCGGATGATCGCCTCGATGTGCTTGTCGTTGATCTTCACGCCCTGCAACCGATACACGTCCTGGATTTCCTTGACCAGGTAAGCCGCCAACCGCTCGACGCCCAGCAGGCGCAGGATGTCGCGCGGATCGGACTCGCCATCTACCACGGTTTCGCCCTTCTCGACGTGCTCGCCCTCGAACACCACGACGTGACGCCACTTCGGGATCAGGTCTTCGTGCTCGTTGCCGTCTGCGTCCTTGATGACCAGGCGCTGCTTGCGCTTGGTGTCCTTGCCGAAGCTGACCACGCCCGAGACCTCGGCGAGGATCGCCGGTTCCTTGGGTTTGCGGGCCTCGAACAGGTCCGCGACGCGCGGCAGACCGCCGGTAATGTCGCGGGTCTTGGACGATTCCTGGGGGATGCGCGCGATCACGTCGCCGACGCCGACTTCGGCGCCGTCCTGGATCGACACGATCGCACCGGCCGGCAGGTACGACTGCGCCGGGATGTCGGTACCGGGCAACTTCAGGTCGTTGCCCTTCTTGTCTTCCAGGCGCACCGCCGGGCGCAGGTCCTTGGCGCTGCTGCCGCGGCGCTTCGGATCGGTGACCACCACGCTCTCGAGGCCCGTCAACTCGTCGATCGAGGACTGCACGGTGACGCCATCGACGAAGTCGATGTAGCGCACCCGTCCGGTCACCTCGGTGACAATCGGGTGGGTGTGCGGGTCCCAGTTCGCGACCGTTTGCCCGGCCTTGACCTCGGCCCCATCCTTGACCGTAATGGTGGCGCCATAAGGCACCTTGTAGCGCTCGCGCTCGCGGCCCTTGGTATCGATCAGGCTGACGTCCCCCGAACGGGAGACCACGACCAGATGACCCTGGGTGTGCTTCACGGTCTTGAGGTTGTTGAACTTCAGCGTGCCGGTGGTCTTGATG
>JBOHYO010000110.1:0-8489 GCA_050737935.1 Rhodanobacteraceae bacterium | reverse complement strand
AAGGCGCGGGTGAATTCCTCCTGCCTTACGAAGTGGTCCGCACGGCGCCCGATCCGGAAGGTGCATTGCAGGAATTCCTGCAAAGTACCTACGAAGCGGCTGCCAACACGGCGGAGTGGGACCGCGTCGCGCTGGAGTGCGAGCCGGGCGTGCCCCGCGTTCCGCGTCAGGCTTATCACGATTGACGCGTGCGGCCGCGTGTCGCCCATGACACCCCATCGCGGCACGCGACTTCGAAGGGGATGACCGGAACCGGCTTCGGCCGGGTTGGCGGCTTTTTTGAATTTCGCAATCAAGGAGCAAGGCAATGACGGACGTTCGCTTGGCAGTGATCTACTACAGCACCTACGGCACCAACAGCTGACCGAAGAACTTCGCAGCTCGATACGGTTTCAATCCAGACGGTTGGTCGAATTCGCCGGCAGGATCGCCGACTGAATCGTGCATGGCCGAGGACCGCTTCGGCCCATCGCGAACGATTGCGCCTTAGTGCCCGCCAGGCGCCGGACCGTTACCGCGTTTGATGAAGGGCGGCTTGGCCAGCCACACCACCGCGATCAGCAGGAAGAATCCCACGCCCAGTCCGTCGAACAGGTGATTGAAGGAAATCTGGGTGGCCTGCTGGGTGATTACGCGATTGATGCCGGCCGCGTAGGACTGCAAGTGCCCGCCCATCGCCGCAACGTTCTGGCGGACAGCATCGTTGAAAGGATTGATGTGCTCGGCCAGGTTCGCGTGGCTGACCACGCTGCCGCGGGACCAGAGATAGGTGACGATGGAGATGGCAAAACTGGCGCCCACCGTCCGCAGGAAGGTCGCGGACCCTGACCCTTCCGCGATCTCGGGACCCTCGAGGTCGGAGAGCAGGATGGTCAGGATCGGCATGAAGAACAACGCAATCCCGAGGCCCATGATCAGCTCGGTAAGCGCCACGCTGGCGAAATTGACCTCGGTATTGAAACTGCCGAAGCGGAAACAGACGAATCCCATCACCGCGAAGGCGAAAGCCGTCAGCCAGCGCAGGTCGAACTTGGTCGCGTACTTGCCAACCCAGAACGTCAGCAGGATCGGAATGATTCCGATCGGCGCAGCGGCGAGACCGGACCAGGTCGCCGTGTAACCGAGTGTGTTCTGCAGCCACAGCGGGAGCAGCAGCGAGATCGAAAAGAACAGCGCGAACGCCAGCACCAGGGCGAGCGTGCCCGCGGCGAAATTTCGGTGCCGGAACAAACGCAGGTCCACCAGTGGTTCGTCGTCGGTCAGCTCCCAGATCACCCACACCGTGAGCGAGATCGAGGCAACGATCGCGAGGATCACGATGGTGGCCGAGTGGAACCAGTCGAGTTCGTTGCCCTTGTCCAGCAGGATCTGCAACGAGCCGACCCCGAGGATCAGCGTGCCCAGCCCGACCCAGTCGATGCTCACCTTCACCAGCCGCTCGACCTTCTTGCCCATCTGCGCCATGACGACGACGCCGGCGAAGATCCCGATCGGCACATTGATGAAGAAGATCCATCGCCACGAATAGGAGTCGGTGATCCAGCCGCCAGCGACCGGCCCCACGATGGGCGCGACCACGGTGATCATGCTGATGATGGCCAGCGCCATGCCGCGTTTGTCGCGCGGATAGATCGACACCATCAGGCTTTGCGTGATCGGGTACATCGGCCCGCACACCGCACCCTGCAGCGCGCGAAACACCACCAGCATCGACAGGCTCGTGGCGAAGCCGCAGGCCAGCGACAGCAGCGAGAACAGCAATACCGCGCCGATGAAGATCTTGACCTCGCCGAAGCGACGCGAGAGAAACCCCGTCATCGGCAGGGTGATCGCCTGGGCCACGGTGAACGAGGTGATCACCCAGGTGGACTGGTCCTGGCTGGCCGCAAGATTGCCGGCGATCGTCGGCAACGAGACGTTGGCGATCGTCATGTCGAGGACCTGCATGAAGGTCCCGAGCGACAATCCGATCGTCGCCAGCGCCAGGCTGGCGGGCCGGAATTCGCCGAATGATTGGGCCGCGTTGGCGGCGTTGGAGGCCATGAAAGATGTCCGGAAACGTTTCGGGTGTTCGAATCCATCGAACGCAAAAGCAATAAAAGCATTGACACGGATCGACGCGGATCAAAACGCTGGACACATCCAAAGCCGCCTCATCCGCTTTGATCCGCATTCATCGGTGTCGAAAAAATTTGCGATCACCGAGGATCGCCCATCAATGCCCTCCTCCTGCGGCCGCCGGGCCTACCTTCTTGATGAATGGCGGTTTGGCCAGCCATACCACGGCTACCAATCCAAGAAAGATGAAGCCCAGCACGTCGAACAACTGGTTGAACGAAATCTGCATCGCCTGCTGGCTGATTACGCGATTCACCCCGGCGGCGTAGGTCTGGAGATGGCCACCGGATGCCGCCACCGCGTCGCGGACCCGGGATTCGTAGAGACTGATGTGCTCGCCGAGGTTGGCGTGATTGATCACGCCGCCCCGCGTCCAGATGTAGGTGGTGATCGATGCCGAGAAGCTGCCGCCCACCGCCCGCAGGAAGGTCGCCAGGCCCGATCCTTCCGACACTTCCGGACCTTCGAGATCCGAAAGCAGGATGGTCAGGATCGGCATGAAAAACAGCGCGACGCCGAGGCCCTGGATCAACTGGGCCATGGCGACGTGGTAGAAGTCGACATCGACGTTGAAGCGCCCGCGCATGAAACAGGTCAGCCCCATCACGATGAAGGCCATCGCCGCCAGCCAGCGCAGGTCGAAACGGGTGGCGTACTTGCCGACCCAGAAGGTCAGCAGGATCGGAATCACCCCGATCGGTGCGGTCGCGAGTCCCGCCCATGTCGACGTGTAGCCGAGGGTGTTCTGCAGCCACAAGGGCACCAGCAGGCCAATCGAGAAGAACGCCGCATAAGCCAGCACCAGCGCGAGCGTGCCGGCCGCGAAATTGCGGTGCCGGAACAGCCGCAGGTCGACGATCGGTTCGTCGTCGGTCAACTCCCAGATCAGGAACACCGCCAGCGAAACTGCCGACACGATTGCCAGCGCCACGATCATGCCCGAATGGAACCAGTCGAGCTCGTTGCCCTTGTCCAGCAGGACCTGCAGCGAACCGACGCCGAAAATCAGCGTGACCAGGCCCACCCAGTCGATGCGCGCCTTGCGCAGTTGTTCGACCTTTTTACCCAACTGCGCCGCGACGACCGAGCTCGCGAACAGGCCGATCGGTATGTTGATGAAGAAGATCCATTGCCAGGAATAGGTCTCGGTGATCCATCCGCCGAGCACCGGTCCCGCGATCGGCGCGACGACCGTGACCATGCCGAGGATCGCGAGCGCCATGCCCCGCTTCTCGCGCGGATAGATCGACACCAGGAGGCTCTGGGTGATCGGATACATCGGTCCCGCAACCGCGCCCTGCAGGATCCGGAACAACACCAGCATGTCCATGCTGGTGGCAAGCCCGCACAGCAGCGAGCACAGCGAGAACAACGCCGTCGCCCATACGAACAGCTTCACTTCTCCAAAGCGCCGCGACATGAAGCCTGTCAACGGCAGCGCGATGGCGTTCGAGACCGCGAACGACGTGATGACCCAGGTCGACTGCGTAAGACTGGCGCCGAGGTTGCCGGCGATGGTCGGCAATGACACGTTGGCGATGGTGATGTCCAGCACCTGCATGAACGTCGCCAGCGACAGGCCGAGCGTCGCCAGCGGCAGGTTGGACGGACGAAACTCGCCGAAATTGCCGGCGGCCGTGGTGGCGCTGGATGCCATGAATATCTTCTGCTGTCAGACGGAGCGGCTGTTGCAAAAAGTCAAGCCATGCCGTGATGGCTTCGAAATCCAATGGAACAGCAACAAAAGCATCGACACGGATCGACGCGGATCAAAATCCGAATAGAGCTGTTCCAATCCGCTTTGATCCGCGTTCATCCGTGTCAAAAAGAATTTCGATCACGGACGATCGCACTCAATGCCCCGCCACCTGCGCTGCGACCTTGCCGCTGTTGTCGCGGATGATCCGCGCGATCAACGCATCGGCCTTGGCCGTGTCGCGCGCGTACACGTCGGTACTGAACACCGGGTGTTGCGGCGCCTGCTGCGACAACATCGAGCCCGACTGGTCGTGGAGGTTCACCTCGACGTTCATCGACAAGCCGATCCGCAACGGATGCTTGTCGAGTTCCTTCTGTTCGATCGTGATCCGCACCGGCAGGCGCTGCACGATCTTGATCCAGTTGCCGGACGCGTTCTGCGCCGGCAACAGCGAGAACGCGCTGCCGGTGCCGATGCCGAGCCCTGCAATGTGGCCGTGGTAAGTCACGTCGCCGCCATAGACGTCCGAGCTCAGCGTCACCGGCTGGCCAATCCGCATCTCGCGCAACTGGGTCTCCTTGAAATTCGCGTCGACCCACACCTGGTGCAACGGCACCACCGCCATCAGCGGGGTGCCGGGCTGCACGCGCTGGCCGACCTGCACGGTGCGCTTGGCGACGTAACCGGCGACCGGCGCGACGATCGTCGTGCGCTGGTCGTCGAGCCATGCCGCGCGCACCTTGGCCGCCGCGGCCTTGACGTCCGGGTGCGAAGCGATCTGGGTGTCGGATACCAGCGCGCTGGTGGTCGCGAGCTGCGCCTGCGACGCAGCCAGCGCGCTCTGCGCGGTGGTCAGCGCGTCGCGCGCGTGCGCGAGTTCCTCGGCCGAGATCGCGCCCGAGGAGGCGAGGCCCTTGCGGCGCTGATAGTCGGCGCGCGCCTGCTCGACCGCGGATTCGCGCGCGGCGACGTCCGCCTTCGAACTGTGCACCGTGCTATACAGGCCGCGTACCTTGCGCACGGCCTGTGCGAGCGAGGCTTCCGCCTCGTCCAGCGCGACATCCGCGCTGGACCGGTCGAGTTTCACCAGCGTCTGCCCCTGGCGAACGTAATCGTTGTCCTCGGCGCCGATGCTGACCACGGTGCCCGGCACCTGCGGCGTGATCTGCACCACGTTGCCATCGACATACGCATCGTCGGTGCTCTCGTACCAGCGCCCGACGGTGAAGTGGTAAATGGCCCAGATGATCGCGACGATGACGATCACGGCCACCAGGCCGCGCAACAGCCAGCGGCGCTTGCGCTGCCGTTTCGCCTTGTGCTCGGCGGCGGCGTCTTCTTCGGTAACCGGGTTCGGATTGATCGGGGAGGTCATCGATGTGCCTTGTGTTCGGATCGGGTGGCGGGCGTGGCGGCCAGCGATGGGCTATCGGCCGCCGGCTGGAATCCGCCGCCAAGTGCTTCATTGAGCGTCGCCCACGCACCGCTGCGACGCGTCTGCAGTTTCGCCAGTTGCTGCTCGGCAGCGATCAACTCCTGGCGCACGCTCAGCGCCTCCAGGAAGTTGCCGACGCCGGCGCGATACCGCTGCATCGCGAGCTTGTAGGCATCGGCGGCGCTGCTGCGCGCCGTCTCGGCGTCCGCGACCTGCAGGCCCAGCGAGCGCAGGTCGTCGACCTGCGCCGCGACCTGGTTGATCGCGTGCACCAGCGTCTGGTTGTACTGCGCCACCGCGATGTCGTGGGCGGCATCCTTGCCGGCGAGATTCGCGCGCAGCGCGCCGCCCTCGAAGATCGGCAGGCTGAGCGCGGGCGAGATCGTGTAGAAGCGGTTGCGCAGCGAGAGCAGGTTCATTCCGGACGGCGCGAGCAGGCCCGCCAGGGAACTGATGCCGATGTTCGGCAGGAACTTGGCCTTCGCGGCCTTGATGTCCTGCGTGGATGCCTCGACCCGCCAGCGCGCAGCCACGACATCGGGACGGCGGCCCAGGAGTTCGGCCGGCAGGTCGCTCGGCAATGCGAGTTCCGGAATCGCGGGCAGCTTCGGACGCTGGATCGAAAGCGCGCGGTCGGGGCCTGCGCCGAGCAGCGCGGCCACCACCAGGCCGCCGATGTGCACGGAGTTGTCGGCCGCCTCGAGCTGCGCACGCGTGGTGGCCGTTTCGCCCTGGATCCGCGCAAGCTGAAAGCGGCTGTCGACCCCGCTGGCGACACGTTTCCTGGTCAACCCCAGGAAGTCCTGCGCGCGTTGCAGCTCGTCTTTCGCGAGGTCGCGCTGCGCGTACGCGCCCGCCAGGTTGAAATACGCCTGCACCACGTCGGCCGACAACTTCAACCGCGCCGCCCGACTGTCGACCTCGGCCGCGCGCGCATTGCCGACGGCGGCCTCCCACGCGGCGCGCTTGCCGCCCCACAGATCCAGGTTCCAACTGAAACTCAGGTAGCCGTACCGTATGACGCCGAAATGGCCATTCGCGATCGGCGGCAGGATCGGCGGCACCCTGGCGCCAGCCATGCTGGCCCCGCCGTTCAGGGTCGGTTTGCGGGATGCGTCGGCCACGTTGGCCGAAGCCAAGGCAGCGCGCACCCGCGCATCGGCCAGGGTCATGCCGGGATTGCCCGCGATCGCTTCGTCGACCAGCTTGTCGAGCTGCGGGTCTCCGATGGCCTTCCACCAGTCCTTGCCGGGCCATGCCGCGGCATCGAGTTTCACGCCGGCGAGGCTTTGTTCGGCGTGCAGGCCCTGTGGCGCCGCCGGTGTCGCCTCCGGATGCAGGCCGCCGGTGCTGGCGCAGCCGCCGAGGGCGCCGGCGATCAGGAAAACAGCGAGTCCGCTACGGTGTCGGAAAACCGAAAGTGTCATGGCGTGAGCCGGAAAGGTGGCAGAGGTTGGGGCCGAAGCCGGCGATTCAATCCCGGGGGGACGATTCGCGCCCGGACCGGACATGGTCCAGCACCTTCGCAAGGGTGCCGTGCAGCCGCTCGCGTTCGCTCGGCGAGATCGAGGAAAAGATCTGCTCGGCCACCGCATCGCAGTAACCGATCACGCGTTTGCGCAGCGATTTCCCCTGCGTCGTCAGTTCGAGCCGCAGGGCCCTCCGGTCGACCGCATCGGGAACCCGCCGCAGGTAATTTCGCTGCTCGAGCTTGTCGAGCAGGCGGGTCAGTGCGCCCGGATTGTAGTGCAACGCCCGCGCCAGTTCGACCGGTGTCATCGGCTTCTCCTGGCCGAGCAGCTTGAGCGCGAGGAACTGCGTGAAGCTGAGTTCAACGCGCTGGCGCTCCATCTCCTGTTCGACCGCGCTGACGAACTCCGCCCGCAGCCGGCTGATCAGGCGGCACAACTGGAAAGCGGTGTCGGGCGGGGTTGTGGTTCGATCCATGCCGGGGATGATACTGTTTCGGCTTTAATTGTCAAGGCAATTATCGTTCAGGCAACCATTACCGACTGGTGGTGCTCGCCATGCGCCCACGAAACGGGGTCAGGTTCACTTTCTCGTGCGAACATCTCGCTGCCCCCGGGTGGTTACGCGAGAAAATGAACCTGACCCCCGTTCCGCCAGACCCCGTTTCACCCGACCCCGTTTCACCCTACGATCCCTGGGCCACGGGTCGCGCGGGATCGCTCACCCAGCCGCTCCACGACGGGGCGAACAGCCGTGAGCCGTGCAGGCCCGCCGCCTCCATCGCCAGCAGGTTGTGGCACGCGGTCACGCCGGAGCCGCACATGTGCACGACCTCGCGCGGTGCGCGTCCGCCGAGCGCATCGGTCCACTCTTTGCGCAGCGCGGCGACTGGCTTGAAGCGCCCATCGGCGTCCAGATTGGCGGCGAACGGACGGTTGCGTGCGCCGGGCACGTGTCCACCGACGCGGTCGATCGGTTCGGAGTCGCCACGGAAGCGGGGTGCCGCGCGCGCGTCGAGCAGCAGCGCTTCCGGCCGTTGCCGCAATGCCTCGAGTTCCTCGTAGAACACCACTCGTGCGGGATCAAAACGAAATTCGACTGGCGGAGCCGGGAGCGGCATGGCTTCGCCCGATTCCACCGGGAGCCCTGCTTCGCGCCAGGATCGCCAACCGCCATCCAGCACGCTCGTGGCGATACCGGCGGCATCGAGCATCCACCACAGCCGCGCGGCCGCCAGCGCGCCGCCTGCGTCGTCGTACGCCACCACACGCATCCCCAGCCGCCAACCCCAACGCGAGAGGGTTTGCGCAAAGGCCTCCGGTTCGGGCAGCGGATGCCTCCCCAGTCCCTGCTTTGACAGATCCGAAAGATCGCGATCGAGGCTCGCATGCACCGCCCCCGGAATGTGCGCTTCGAGGAACTCGCGCTCGCCCTGCCCGGGATCGGCCAATGCGAATCGGCAATCCACGATGAGCAGGGACTCCGGCGGCAAGGCCGCCAATGTATTCGCGTCGATCAGAACGTCATTCATCGGATGAGAGCCTCCGGAAGCCAACCATCGGACACGGATCAATGCGGATGGATTCGGATCATTCGCTTCATCCGTGTCGATCCGATTTTATCCGTGTCAAAGATGCTCTTCTCGCGGAGAACTGTCGAGTTCCGGGGGCCGTCTGCCGCAGCAGCCATTTGCATGCTTCATGGCATGCGCCCCATTCTCCGCAGGAGGTTGACCAGCATCAATGCCGTCGCGCCCCAGATCCGTGG
>JBOHYO010000109.1:0-1835 GCA_050737935.1 Rhodanobacteraceae bacterium | reverse complement strand
GCGGAATGTCCGAACCCTTGCGCAGCAGGTAGCCGACACCGGCTTCGCCCTCGATCGGTATCCCCGAGGTTTGCAGGTCGGCGACGTCGCGGTACACCGTGCGCAGCGACACGCCGAGGGTGTCGGCGAGTCGCCGCGCCGGCAATGCTGTGCGGCGTCCCTGAAGCGCATGGATGATCAGGAACAGGCGGTCGGCGCGGCGCATCCGCGCATGATCACCGATCACCCATCGAACGGCCAGCAACGATCGGCGCCCAAACCCGGGTTTGCTTCGGCAACGCGCTGTGCAACAGTTGCCCGACGCCGAACCAACCCCAGTAGATGCGATGGTGCCGGATCAACCCGTCGGCCACATCCATTACTTCCACCAGGTCGACCTGCTCACCATCGGGTGCCGCGCGCGGATACTCCCAGGTCAGCCGCGAGCCGTCGAAAAAATACCGGCCTTTCTCCCGATGCCAGCGCACGAGATCGTTCGGCCTTCGTCGCCCGCCTTCCTCGAAAAAATGTCGCAGTGCCGCGTGCCCCTGCAAGGCGCCACGTTCAACGCCGAGGATGGCGGGAATCAGCGGCGTCTCGAGGATCGCATCTTCGGCATACAGGGAAAGAAGCCCTTCCACGTCGCGTTCGCGCGCATATCGGTCCCACAAAACGTAGATCCGTTCGCCATCATCGCGAAATTCCATCGTGCACCTCCGAGTCGACCAATCTCAGCCGAGTCCCATCTGCGCCGCCAACGCTTCATCGGCCTTGATCGCGCGTTGCTCGGCTGGCCGCGCCATCACCCGTGCAATGTAATCGGCGATGACCGGCGTGGCCTCGACCATTCCGAAGCCGGTGACCCACCGCAACGCGTTGCCCCACAAGATATCGGCGGCGCTGAAGCGCTCGCCCAGCAGCCACCTGCCGGGCTGCAGCGCCTGCGCGATGGCGGCGACGGTGGTGTCGAAATCGGCATACGGCGATTGCCTGCGCGGCGCCGGCTCGCGTTTCATCGCACGATCGCCTATCGCCGGCTCGAAACACGCGGCGTAGAACACCAGCCAGCGCAGGTACGGGCCGCGATCGGGGTCGTCGAGCGCCGGCGCGAGCGCGGCCGCAGAGTACAGGTCGGCAAGGTAGATGAAAATCGCCACGGTTTCGGTCACCACCGCGCCGTCATGGCGAATCGCCGGGACCTTGCCCATCGGATTGATGGCCAGGTACTGGGGCGAAAGCTGTTCATCGCGCCGGAAATCGATCACGCACTGCTCGTATTCGGCGCCGAGTTCCTCCAGCAGCGCCCGGGTCATGGCGGCGCGGCTGTGCGGGTTGTGGAAAAACACCAGATCGGAAGGCGGATACATGGAATGGCTCCGGTTTCGGGGACGGCTTTGCACGGTAGCCGTTCCCTGCTGACAGCGTGCTGTCAGCAGCCGCTGGCAAGCCGTGCGCGAAGCCGGGACAATGGTCGGCCCCGCACAAGGAATCCGTCATGCAGCGCGATCTTCAAGGGCATGTCTCGCTCACCCAGCACCTGATCGAGGAACAACGCCGGCACGACAGCGTCAATGCCGACTTGCGCCTGTTGATCGAAGTGGTCGCGCGCGCCTGCAAGCGCATCTCGATCGCGATCGGCAAGGGCGCGCTGGGCGGCGTGCTGGGTGAAGCCGGCACTGCCGACTCAATCAGCGTGAACGTGCAGGGCGAGGCGCAGAAAAAGCTCGATGTGATCTCCAACGAGATCCTGCTGGAAGCCAACGCATGGGGCGGACACCTGGCCGCCTGCGCGTCCGAGGAAATGGCCGAACCCTACCCGATTCCCGATGCGTATCCGAAAGGCAACTACCTGTTGC
>JBOHYO010000108.1:0-17526 GCA_050737935.1 Rhodanobacteraceae bacterium | reverse complement strand
ACGTTCGGGTCGATCGTGCAAAACGGAAAGTTCGCCGCGGCGATGCCCGCCTTGGTCAGCGCATTGAAGAGCGTGGACTTGCCGACATTGGGCAGGCCGACGATGCCGCATTGGATGCTCATGATTGGATCCAATACGCGAGGTTGTTTGCGTCTGGCATGCACTCGAGAACCAGACGCGCGGGACCCGGGACCCGGGACCCGGGACCCGACAACAGCAAAATCAAATGCATGGCGACTTTCCTCAGGTTTAATGGATTCGGTGGCGGCGACAGTAGTGCGGCGTTATCCGAATCCATCTTCGTGTTGAGACGCGGGACCGTAGTCAAACGCCGCCGCTTGCTGGCGAAGGGCTCTACGGGTCCCCGGTCCCGGGTCCCGGGTCCCGGTTCGTATGCAACCTCTTCATCGCCTCGTTGAACTCGCCTGCGACCATGAGCGGCACCAGGTTCAGCGCGCGCGCGATCGCGTCCAGCATCGCGTCCTCGTCTGTCGGTGAGGGGTTGCCAAGCACCCACGGCGTCACGCGATTGCGGTCGCCGGGATGGCCGATGCCGATCCGCAACCGGTGGAACCGTCCGTGGCCGAGCTGGGCCATGATGTCGCGCAGGCCGTTCTGGCCGCCGTGGCCACCGTCGAATTTCAAACGCGTCGAGCCGGGCGGCAGGTCGAGGTCGTCATGCACCACCAGCAGTTCCTCCGGCGCGAGCTTCCAGAAGTTGAGGGCGGCGACCACCGCGCGCCCGCTTTCATTCATGAAGGTAACGGGCTTGATCACCCTCACCTGCTCGGCGCCGATCGGCACGCGACACGCCTCTGCGTGCAAGCGATTCTCGGAACCGAAACGCACGCCCGCACCGCTCGCCAATGCGTCGGCGAACCAGAAGCCCGCGTTGTGGCGGTTGCGCAGGTATTCGGCCCCGGGGTTGCCGAGGCCGGCTATGAGGCGGATGCCGGACATGTTCTCAACTTCGTTTCACGGTTGTCCGCCGCGCGTACGCTCCGTACCGGCGAGCCACTGCATGCGTGTGCTCGAATGGTGTGTCGTGCGAGCAACCATCCATGGTGCCGGGCACCGGCCCGACCATCCTTGGCCGGTCGTTCGGCCGGATACGCGATGCCGCGGCACCGCGTACACGCCCGTCCTCAACCTGCTCCCGCTCTCGCTACTTCTTTTCTTCCTTGGCTGGAGCGGCGGCCTTCGCGGCCTCGCCGGCCGGCGCGGCAGGTGCGGTCGCGCCCTCGGCGGGAGCGCCCTCGGCAGCCGCCTCGACCGGCGCTTCCTCGACTTCTTCGCGGACGGCCTGCGCGGACACCACGGTGTGGTCGTATTCCTTGCCCAGCTTCAGCTCGGGGATTTCCACGCCCTCCGGCAGCTTCAGGTCCGACAAATGCAGGATGTCGCCGAGATCGAGTTCGCCCAGATCCAGATCGATGTGCTCGGGCAGGTATTTCGGCAGGCACGACACCTCGACTTCGGTCTGGTTGCGTGAAATCACGACGCCGGACATCTTGGCCGCCGGCGACTTTTCCTGGTTCAGGAACCGGATCGACACGTACACGCGGATCGGCTTCGCTTCGTCGATTCGCAGGAAATCCAGGTGCAGCAGTTGCGGCTTGACCGGATGCTTCTGCAGGTCGCGCAGCAGGACCTTCTGGCGCTTGCCTTCGACCAGCAGGTCCAGGATCGACGACGCGAACCAGTCGTTGCGCACGGTCAGCGCCAACGGGTCGTGGTCGAACTGGATGCTCTCGGCGGCTGCGCCCGCACCGTACACGACGGCCGGGACCTTGCCTGCACGACGCAGGCGGCGGCTCGCACCTTTCCCCTGGTCGGCACGACGCTCGGCCGCAATTTCATGGATGGTTGCCATTGCTTGTTACCTCTGAGTTACACGATGTCGCCTCACGGCGACTTGGAATGACTTCCCCGCGACCAGGGAAGTCTTGGAATGACAAGTCGCTCTCTACGTTCGCTGCAAAGGGTAAAAAACATGTGCTGCCCTATGCTTTCACCCCTTACAGGCGGCGCAGCCACCGACTTTCCATTTGCAGGTCGCGCAGCGACCGACTTGCCTCGTTTCAATCCACGTACAACGAGCTGACCGATTCGCCATACGCCATCCGGCGCACGGTTTCTGCCAACAATTGTGCGACGGACAACTGGCGGATCTTGGCGCAGGCCGCACCTTCCTCGCTCAGCGGAATGGTGTCGGTCACCACCAGTTCGTCCATCTGCGATTGTTCGATGTTGCGTATGGCCGGGCCCGACAGCACTGCGTGCGTGCAGTACGCAACCACTTCCTTGGCGCCCCGGTCCTTGAGCGCCTTCGCGGCGGCACACAAGGTTCCAGCGGTATCCACGATGTCGTCGACCAGAACGCAAGTCCTGCCGACGACGTCGCCGATGATGTTCATCACGGTCGCCTCGTTCGGACGCGGCCGGCGCTTGTCGATGATCGCCAGGTCCGCGTCGTCCAGGCGCTTGGCGACCGCGCGCGCGCGGACCACGCCGCCGACGTCCGGGCTGACCACCGTCACCCCCTCGGTGCCGTGCTTGCGCCAGATGTCGGCCAGCAACACCGGCGAGGCATACACGTTGTCGAGCGGAATATCGAAAAAGCCCTGGATCTGGTCGGCGTGGATGTCGACCGTCAACACCGTATCGGTTCCGACCACCCCGATCATCTGGGCGGCCACCTTGGCAGTGATCGGCACCCGCGCCGCGCGCAGCCGCCGGTCCTGCCGCGCGTAACCGAAGTACGGGATCACCGCGGTCACGCTGGCGGCCGAGGCGCGCTTCAGCGCGTCCACGAGCACCAGAAGTTCCATCAGGTTCTCCGCGACCGGCGCGCAGGTCGACTGCATCACGAACACGTCCTGGTTGCGCACGTTCTCGTCGATCTCGATCTGCGCCTCGCCGTCGGAAAACGTGCCGACCACCGCCTTGCCCAAGGGCTCGCCGAGGGTGTGCGCGACATCCTCCGCAAGCTTGCGGTTGGCGTTGCCACTGAACAACAACAAGCTGGATGCGTTGTGCATGCTCAACACCTTCGGATGCAGCCCCACGGGTGGCTGGGGCGGCAGGATTCGAACCTGCGAATGCCGGGATCAAAACCCGGTGCCTTACCGCTTGGCTACGCCCCACCATTGATCACGACCGGGCATCGTGCCCGGCGCAATGAACACGGTCGCGGCGTAGCCGCGCCGCGATGCAATCGGACCTCGCAATCGCCGCGAGAAAAGCCGCATATTGTCGTGGACCGGGCAATCCCCGTCAATTCAGGTCTTTGTGGGGGCACCGGTATCGGTGCCGCCCGGCATCACTGGGACCCGGCGCCGACGTCCTTCCATTCCTGGATCGACAATCTCACGCTGTAGGGATCGCGGCTGGCATACACCTTGCGCGGCAGCGGCGGGCTGCGTTCGGCATACCAGCCGCGATAATCGACATGCCAGCCATCCTGGTCGAGGGTTGCCGGCAGGCCATTCGCCCCAAAGGTGAGGATCGCGGGAGCCCCCGGTGCACGCAGGCCCCGCACCCACCACGCGAGATCCGCCACCGGCACGCTCCAGCCGAACTCTGCACGCAGCACCTCGCCCGCATTGCGTCCGGCCAGCGGCTCCCGGCCGGCCCCGGTCAGCACCGCGCCGTCCGGGCCACCTTCGAGATGGACTGTCTTGCCGGTGATCGGGGCGCGCAGCGTGAACTGGAACCTTTCGCCTCTTTGGCTCCAATCGAGGCTGCCGCTGCCGCCGTGATGCCCGTCCGAGGCGGCGAACCGCGCGTGCAGGCCCCAACCGCTTTGCGCGCCCAGCGTGCTTTCGCGCGCCGCCTGCGCCGCGAGTTGTGCAGCAGTTCCGGGATGGCGGACGGGCACCGGCGCGCACGCCGCGAGCATCAGGCTGGCCAGCGCCGCTGCCAACGGGGGACCCAGCCAACGCGTCATGGGCGCAGCCGCCGCTCGGCGTGCCGCAGCACCGCGTTGTGCGGGTCGAGCGTCCGCACCTTCGCGAATACCTCGCGCGCGCTCCGGTGTTGCCCGAGTTTCCACAGCACCTCCCCCAGGTGCGCCCCGATGTCGGGATCCTCCTGGGCGTGCCAGGCGCGTTGCAGGTAGCTCTCCGCTTCATCGAGGTGGCCGAGGCGATATTGCAGCCAGCCCCAGGAATCCATGATCGCGGCCACATCCGGTTTGGCAGCCAGCGCCTTGCGCAACAGGCGGGTGGCCTCGGAGAGGTCGCGGTCGGCATCGGCCAAGGTGAACCCGAGCGCGTTCATTGCCTCGACATTGTCCGGGTTCTGCGCGAGCACCTTGCGAAAATCCTGCAGCGCCGCGTCGGTGTTGCCGGCGCTGGCTTCCTCGATACCGCGGTCGTAGGTGAGCGCCGGGTCGCCCGGCAACGCGTCGAGCCCACGGTCGTACACCGCAATGGCACGGGCATGGTCGCCATGCTGCGAATACAACTGGGCGTCCAGCTCGTACGTCGTCCGCAGGCTTTCGGGATCGTCGGCGTAATCCTGCTGAAGCTGCACCGCCAGCGCATGCGCCTGCGCGTGCTTCCCGGTCTTGTCGAGCAGCACGGCGCTGCGGACCTTTGCGTCGAATCCGTATTCGGTGTCCGTATCGACCTGGCCGTACCAGTCAAGCGCCTGGCGATCGTGGTGCAGCAACTCGGCAAGCTGCCCGAGCAGGAAAGCGTTGTCGACGCTCGGTGCCGATGGCGTCTGCTTCAGTTCGGCATACAGGTGCCGCAGCGCTGCGTCGTCCTTGGCCCGCGCCGCGAATGCGACCCGGGCCGCCCACGTCCGGGACGTTTGCGGACCGCCGGCGAGCACCCGCAGGGCATCGGCATATTGGTGCGCGTCACCCAGCAGGCTCGCGTAGCCAAGCCTCAGCGCCGGATCGTGCGGATGCGCCCTCACGCCCTTCGCATAGAGTGCTTTTGCTCCCGCGCTGTCGCCAGCCGACAACTTGAGGCTGGCCGCCCAACGAATGCTGGGGGAACCACCGAAGCGTTGCACCGCTGTGCCGGCAAGCTTGCGCGCAAAGGCATGCCTGCCGAGATGCTCGCCCAGTTGGCTCAGCGCCACCCACACGCCCTCGTTCCGAGGGAGGCGCTCGGTCGTCGCAAGATCCTCGAGCACCCTTCCAGCGAGCGCGCTGTCGCGCGTAGCCAGCAATGCCGCCGCGAAGGCTTTCCAGGCATCGACGTCGCCCGTCGCGAGCAGGATGTCGAAGTTCTTCTCGGCACCGGCACGATCGCCCTGCAACATGGCCAACTGCGCGCGCACCCCGGCCAATTGCTGCTTGCTGGCGCCGAGCGCCTGCCAGCGTTCGAGCAAGCTTTGCGCGTCGCCGGTTTCGCGGGAAGCGACCGCGAGTTGCAACGCGCGCTTCGCCACGGCAGGATCCTTCGAGATCTTCGCGGCGGCGGCGTAGTCCCGGGCGGCCTCGGCGATGTCGCGGTTCTGCAACGCGAATTCGGCGGCGATCAACAGGGCGGACGCCTTGCCGGCCGTCCCGGACGGCTCGAGATCCATTCGCGCCAGAGGTTGCGCTTGCGCTACGGCCCGCGAGCCTTCGCGTGAGGGTAGCTGCGCGCAACCCGCCAGCAGGACCAACGTCGCGAGCGCCACGCCAAACGCGCTAAAATACCTGCGCAAATCGCGCAATTCCTTGAATTTGTCGGGTTGGGTCCGCACAATTCCCACGCCGGAAAATCCGGTCCTCTCCATTTCGCCTCCAGACGACAGCTTAGCCTGTCGCCGAACCCGTTCCCATGCCGCTGATCGCACTCGGACTCAACCATCTGACCGCGCCGGTCTCGCTGCGCGAACAGGTGGCCATCGACGCCGATGCCACCGCTCCGGCGCTTGCGGAACTTGTGTCCCGATCCGGGGTGGAGGAGGCGATGATCCTGTCCACCTGCAACCGCACCGAGCTGTACTGCAGCGTCGATGACGGCGCCGAGGACGTGCCATCGGCCTGGTTGCACGCCCACAACCAGATGACCCCGGGGCGGCTCGACGAGTTCCTGTACCGGCACACCGATGGCGAAGCCGTGCGGCATGTGTTCCGCGTCGCCACCGGCCTGGAGTCGATGGTGCTCGGTGAGCCGCAGATCCTCGGCCAGGTGAAAGACGCGTGGCGGGCGGCGCGTTCGGCGCGCACCCTGCACGCACCGATGGACCGGCTGCTGCAGAACGCCTTCACGGTCGCCAAGCGGGTGCGCACCGAAACCCGCATCGGCAGCGGGCCGGTGTCGGTTGCGTTCGCCGCGGTGCGGCTGGTCGAGCAGGCGTTCGCGGACCTGCGCGACTCCTGCGTGCTGCTGATCGGCGCGGGCGACACGATCGAGCTCGCGATCCGACACCTGATCGAACGCGGCGTGCGGCGCCTGATCGTCGCCAACCGCACCATCGAGACCGCGCAGGCACTGGTCAATCCGGTCGGCGGCTACGCGATCGCACTGGCCGACTTGCCGAAGCACCTTGCCGAAGCCGACATCGTGATCTCGGCGACCGCGAGCCGCACGCCGATCCTGGATGCGCCGATGTTGCGCGAGGCGCTGCGCCAACGGCGCCGGCGCCCGATGCTGCTGATGGATCTCGCGGTGCCGCGCGACATCGAACCCTCCGTTGCCGAGCTGCCGGACCTGTTCCTGTACACCATCGACGACCTCCAGCAGGCGGTCGAAACCGGGCGGCGTTCGCGCGAGGCATCGGTGCGCCAAGCCGAAGCGATCATCGACCTGCAGGTCGAGCGTTATCTCGCGTGGCGGCGTGCGAACCAGTTCGACCGGCCGCTGCGCTGCTACCGCGCGACCGCCGAGGCCCAGCGCGACGAGGTGCTGGCGCGGGCACGCGAGATGCTGGCCGCCGGGCGCGATCCCGAGCAGGCGCTGGAGTACCTCGCGAACACCCTCACCGGCAAGCTGCTGCATACCCCGAGCGTACGACTTCACGAAGCCGCCGAACACGGAGACCAGGCCCTGCTCGATGCGGCCGCGCGCCTGTTCGACATGCACGGGCACGATGAGTGAAGTGACCCCGCAGCTGAAGCGCCGCCTCGAACAACTGCTCGAACGCCACCAAGAGGTCGGCCTGCTGTTGGCCGAGCCTGATGCAGCGAGCGATTCGACGCGTTTTCGTGAACTGTCGCGCGAATACGCGCAGACCCAGGAACTGTCCGAAGTCTTTGCTGAATCGCAAAAGGCCGAGGTCGAGCTCGCGCACGCGCGCGCAATGGTCTCCGATCCCGACCTGCGCGAACTCGCGCGCGAGGAGATCGGTCGGCTCGAACAAACCGGCGCCGATCTCGATGCGCGCCTGCAGGCGCTGCTGACGCCACGTGATCCGCTGGACGATGCCAACCTGTTCCTCGAGGTGCGCGCGGGCACCGGCGGCGACGAGGCCGCGCTGTTCGCGGGCGACCTGTTGCGGATGTACCTGCGTTACGCGGAGCGCCGCGGCTGGCGCGCCGAGTTGATGTCCGCGCACGAGGGCGAACACGGCGGCTACAAGGAAGCCGTCGCGCGCATCGAGGGGAACGGCGCCTACGCCACGCTGAAGTTCGAATCGGGCACCCACCGCGTGCAACGCGTGCCGGTCACGGAAGCCTCGGGACGCATCCACACCTCTGCCGCGACAGTCGCGATCCTTCCGGAGCAGGAAGCCATTGGCGACATCGACCTGCGCGACGCCGATCTCAAGGTCGACACCTTCCGCGCCTCCGGCGCGGGCGGCCAGCACGTCAACAAGACCGATTCGGCGATCCGCATCACCCACCTGCCGAGCGGCATCGTCGTCGAGTGCCAGGACGAACGCAGCCAGCACAAGAATCGTGCCCGCGCGCTGTCGCTGCTGAAGGCGCGACTGCTGGACGCGCGACGCGCCGAGCAGAGCGCCAAGCAAGCCGCCACGCGCAAACTCCAAGTCGGCTCGGGCGACCGCAGCCAGCGTATCCGTACCTACAACTTCCCGCAGGGCCGCGTCACCGACCACCGGATCAACCTGACCCTGCACCAGTTGCCGCAGATCCTCGACGGCGACCTCGAGGAACTGGTCACGGCGCTGGCCCGCGAATCGCACGCCGAAGCGCTCGCGATGCTCGGCGAGGCCTCATGAGCGGCACGGTCAACGCGGATCTCGGCACGCGTCTCGAGGACATTGCCGGATTGCTCGAACAACGCGAGGCAGCCGGCGCAGAACGGCTGGCCGGCGAAGCACGCGCCGCGTACCCGGAAGCATCCGAAGCCGCGCGCCTGCACGGCATCGCGTTGCTGATGCTGGATCGCGGTGGCGAGGCCCGCGATGCGCTGGAAACGGCGCTGCGCCTGCAACCGGACAGTCTCGAAGCCGGCAGCAATCTCGCCAGCGCATTACTCGCGATTGGCGATGCCGCCGCCGCGGTGACCCTGCTGGAGTGGGTGGTGCAGGCGCGACCCGGCGATGCGGCGCTGCGCAACAACCTCGCGAACGCCTTGCGCGCGGCCGGCAACGACGTCCGCGCGCGCGAAGAATACCTGGCGGCACTCGCGGCGGCACCCGGTCATTTCAGTGCGAACGCCAACCTCGCCGCCGTCGAGATTTCGCTCGGGATGCTGGACGAGGCGGAAGCGCGACTGCGGTCCCTGCTCGTGGCCCAGCCGCATCCGCAACTCCACTTCCTGCTCGGCCATGTCCTGCATCGCCGCGGCCGCTTCGCCGACGCGCAGGCGGTCTACCTCGAGGGTGCCGGACTTGCCCCTGGCGCAGCGGAATTCCCGTACCAGGCCGCCTTGATGGCGGACGAGCAGCACCACTACGCCGAAGCCGCCGCACTGTACCGCCGCGCGCTGCAGCTCAATCCCAACCTGCCGTTCGCGGAAGGCCAGTTGTTGTTCGTGTTGCGCCGTATGTACGACTGGGCCGGCGCGAAACCGTTGGGCGCGCGCCTGCGGGCCCGTGCGGCCCGCGGCGAAGGCAACGTCGATCCGTTCGCGTTCCTGGCCGAAGACGCAACGGCAGCCGAGCAGCTCGTCTGCGCGCGTTCGCGCAGCGAACAGGTCGTGCGCGAAATGCAGCCGTTGCGCGAACGCCGGCGTTTTGCATACGTACCGCGTGCCGGGGGCGCCCCGCTCAAGGTCGGGTTCGTATCCTCCGGATTCGGCGCGCGCGGTGGCGTACCGCATGCCACCGCGATGTTGACCGTGGCGTTCTTCGAGGAGCTCGGCAAACTCGCTGACATCGAATTGCACCTTGTCGCGACCACCGCCGATGAGGGCAGCCCGATCCGGCAACGGCTGGCCGGCGCCGCACACGCGTTTCACGACCTACACGACCTGGCCGCGTCGGCCATCGCCCAGCGCGTGCACGAGGCCGCCATCGATGTCCTGATCGACGTCGACGGTTGGTGCGCAGGTGCCGTGCCGGGCGTGTTCGCCCTACGGCCCGCGCCGGTGCAGGCGAACTGGCTGGCGTATCCCGGCACCTCCGGCGCGCCGTTCATCGACTACCTGATCGCCGACCGATTCCTGGTTCCGGAATCCTCGCGGCGCTTCTACTCCGAAAGCATCGCGTACCTGCCGCGTTGCTATCAGCCTTCCGATCCCCTCCGCCGCGTTCCCGATGCGCCGCCGCGCGCCGCGTTCGGGCTGCCGGACGAAGCCGTGGTATTCGCGAGCTTCAACAACGCCTGGAAACTGGATGCCGCGAGTTTTGCGCGCATGTGCCGGGTGCTTCAGGAAGTGCCGGACAGCGTGCTGTGGCTGCTCGACGCCGGTCGCGACGCCAATGAACGGCTGCGCGAGGCGGCACGCACACGCGGCGTCGATCCGCGGCGGCTGGTGTTCTCGCCCGGCCTGCCGCACCTGCAACACCTCGCGCGCTACCGGCTGGCGGACCTGTTCCTCGACACCAATCCGTACAACGCGCACACCACGGCGTCGGATGCAATCTGGGCCGGCTGTCCGGTGCTGACGCGGCCCGGTGACACGTTTGCCTCGCGGGTCGCAGGAAGCCTCAACCAGCATCTCGGCATGCCGGAACTCATCGCACCGGACGACGACGCCTTCGTCGCCACAGCCGCGCGCTTCGGCAACGATCGCTCGGTACTGGTCGCGCTGCGTGAGCGTCTCGCGGCGCAGCGTGATGCATCCGGCCTGTTCGACATGCGCGCCTATGCGTGGGATTTCGCGACGCTGTTGCGCACGATGGACGATCGCCGCGGCAAGGGATTGCCACCGCAAGCAATCGCCGCGACGGAACCGGTGAACGCGGCTGGGGTAAGCTGAGCCCATGAGCGCCAAAGACCAGTTCGTACCCTTGAACCTCGCCGTGCTGACGGTTTCGGACTCACGTACGCCGGAGAACGACACTTCCGGGGATTTCCTGGTCGGTGCATTGACGGATGCGGGCCACCACCTGCACGAACGCAGGATCCTGCGCGACGATCGCTACGCGATCCGCGCCCAGGTGGCGATATGGATCGCGGACGCGGATGTGCACGGCGTGCTGATCACCGGCGGCACCGGTTTCACCGGCCGCGATTCCACGCCCGAAGCGGTGCTGCCCTTGCTGGACAAGGAGATGCCGGGCTTCGGGGAATTGTTCCGTGCGATCAGTTTCGAGGAGATCGAAACCTCGAGCCTGCAATCGCGCGCGTTCGCCGGGCTATCCAACCAGACCTTCGTGTTCGCGCTGCCCGGTTCCACCTCGGCCTGCCGCACCGCATGGGACAAGCTGCTGCGCGCGCAGCTCGACGCCCGCACAAGGCCCTGCAACCTGGCCGGCCTGATCCCGCGTTTGGGCGAGCGCTGAAGCGCGCAGCCGCGATCGCCGCTTTTCGCGCAACTGGCAAACACAGGGCGGGCACTGCCGCCGCGGCGGACGATGTCTGCCCTACGCGCTGCTTCGCAGGAGCGGCCCTTGACCGCGACCTTCTCATTGATGCACTGCTCGGTCGCGCGCATGGCGCGCTCCTACATTGATTCTGGCCCTCGCCAGCCATCATCTCGTTTCGAAGCCCTGCAAGGATTGCTCCGGCATCGCTTCGCGCTCGACCGACTCCACACGCGCCGCGGGCGGCCCTTCGCGCAACCAGCCCTCGAGTTCCGCCAATGCCGCGTCGCTGCCTGAGGCGACGACTTCCACGCGACCGTCGGCCAGGTTTTTCGCGTATCCGGAAAGCCCCAGCCACAGCGCCTGCTCGCGGGCGGATACCCGGAAGAACACGCCCTGCACCTTGCCCGCCACAAGGAATCGCGCGCAGGCCATCGAATCAAGGCTCCTTGGCGGCGATCGCGGCGTCCAGCGATTTCGCGTCGATCGGCCCCAGGAAATGCTTCGCGATCGTGCCGTCCGGCGCGATCAAATACGTAGCCGGTAGCGCCGCCGGGGCCGGAAAGCCTTGCGGCGGATGGTCGGGATCAACCACGGCGAGCGGATAGTCGACCGGATGCCCCTTGGCGAACTTCACGATGTCGGCGCGCGGACTGCGATCCCAGGCGAGGCCGATCGCGGTGACGTTCTTGTGCGTCGTGACGTATTTCGAGATCGCGGGCATCTCGGCGATGCACGGCGAACACCAGGTCGCCCAGAAGTTGACGATCACCCACTTGCCGCGCTCTGCGGCGAGATCGAAAGTCTTGCCGTCCAGCGTCGTGACGACGAGCGCCGGATGGGTGGCGGCGGTCGGCTGCGCCGCCAAGGTTGAGGCGCAGGGAGCCAGCAACAAGGCGACGGTCAGACCTGCGATGCGGACGGCATGAAACTTCACGACGGCTCTCCTTCGACTTCGACGGCACCCGTGGGAGGCGCCGAGAACAGCGACTGCAGCGGCCGATTCAGGTTCGTGCGCTCGGCCGCCTCCGCCCGCAACAGTACGTCGACGGCAGCGGGGGCAAGTCCCCTGGCCGCGGCCTGCAGCGTCAATGCGTCGGTCGGCAACCGGTAGCCGCCCAGGCGGAACAGATCGTCCACGTGCACGCTTTCCAGGTCGCGGACCAAGACCCAGGCGCGGGTCTCGTCGCGCTTGATCAAACCGGCTTCGCGCAAGTCGTGGAGATAACGCTGCAGCAGGTCGGCGGTGAGAAATCTTTCGCATTCCGTGAGGGTTGCTTCGAGCACCCCTTCGCCACTGCGCTGCGCGCTCGCGAACCGCTGCAGCACGCGCAGCAGTCCCACGAATTCACAGCCTTCGGGCAGCAATTCATCGTCCGTGCGGTATTCGAACGCGGTCAGGGCGGCGCTGAGCGTAGCACCGAGCAACACGATCACCCATGACAGGAAAACCCAGATCAGGAAGATCGGAATGGCCGCCAGCGCGCCGTAGACCTGGTTGTAGTTCGCGATGGTCTGTACATACATGGTGAATACGGTGCGGGCCAGCTCGAACAGCAGCGCGGCGGCCAGCGCGCCGGCCAGGGAGTCACGCCAACGAATGCGGCGATTCGGTACCAGCGCGTACATCAGCGCCAGCCCGGCCCAGGTGCTTGCGAACGGCATCACCTTGAGTACGCCCAAGCCGAACAGCCCGCTCTGTTCAGCGCCGCCGAGGAACGGCTGTGCGAACACCCACGAGCTGGCCGCAACCGCCAGGATGATGAGCAGCGGGCCGAGGGTCAGCGCCGCCCAGTACATCAGGAAACGCGAGCCGCCCTTGCGGCGAACCGGTACCCGCCAGATGCGGTTCAGCCTGTCCTCGATGCTTGCCATCATCAACAGCGCGCTGACGAACAGCACGAGGATCCCGACCACGGTAAGTTTGCTGGCGTTGTCCGCGAATTGCAGCAGATAGCCCTGGACCGTGTCGCCTGCACCTGGGACGAAATTGCGGAAGATGAAGTTTGACAGCGTGTCGCGCAGGCCCGCGAATGCCGGGAACAGCGACATCATCGCCAACACCGCGGACAACAGCGGCACGATCGCAAACAAGGTCGTATAGGACAAGGCGCCTGCCGTTTCGAAGCAGTTGTCGTCACGGAAGCGCCGCCACAGAAAATGCCCGAACGCCCGCAGGCGATTGCGGCGCTCGTGCCATGCGCTGGCGGACAGGGGACTCACGCTGCGAGACTAGTGCAATCGGGTCCGGAAAGCATGACCGCGCGCTGCGACCCTTTGCCGACCGTTGTTCCGGTTGCTGCAGGGGCGATGCGCCGCGACAGCGTGGTGTATGCGACCATGGGCGACTTTCGGCGACGGTGGCTCATGCGCTCCCCGCCCGCAACTCCGGATCACCGATGGACATTCTCGTCGTGTACTACAGCCGCAATGGTCATGTCGCGCAACTTGCGCGCCTGATCGCGCGCGGCATCGAGGAAGTGGAGGGCGTGCACGCGCGGGTCCGCCAGGTGCCCCCGGTGGCGCCTGTCACCGAAACCGCGCAGCCGCCGGTCCCGGAAGACGGCGCTCCGTACGTGGCACTTCAGGACCTGCACGATTGCGCCGGCCTGGTCGCAGGGAGCCCCACGCGGTTCGGCAACATGGCCGCGCCGATGAAGCACTTTCTCGATTCGACCATCGCGGAGTGGGTTTCGGGCGCGCTGGTCGGCAAGCCCTGCGCGGTGTTCACCTCCACCGCCACCATGCATGGCGGCCAGGAATCCACCCTGCTGTCGATGATGCTGCCATTGCTCCACCACGGCATGTTGTTTGTCGGAATCCCGTTCACCGAAAAGGCACTCAATGCCACCCACACCGGGGGCACGCCGTACGGCGCCAGCCACGTAAGCGGCGTCGACGGCGGCAATCCGATCAGCGACGACGAACGCGAACTGGCCCGCGCGTTGGGACGACGGGTGGCCGACGTGACGAGGCGGCTGGCGGCAACCCCATGAACATCCGGATCGCGCAACGGATCGGTTTCGCCACATGGGCGGCGCTCGCGCTGCTGCAGGTCGCCTGGCACGGATGGCTGCTGCCGCCCAGAACGGTGCCAATGGCGGTGGCGCTCGCGATTGCGCTGGTTCCGCTGGCGCTGCCGCTGGCGTACTGGCGCCAGCCGCAGCGCGCCCTGCTCGCGGCGGCCATGGTGAGCCTGTTCTATTTCTGCCACGGGGTCGCCGAAGCCTTCGCGGCGACCGCAGCGCGGCCGTTCGCGTGGATCGAGATCGCGCTCACCGTCGTGCTGGTGCTGTCCTGCGCGCGCAAGCCGCGGCGCCGCAGGCCCATCCAAAACTGAGGTGGGAGGGCATTGCCCGCCGCCTCCCCGGCGTACCGACGCGATCGGGCACCCACCCTGGATTGGCGGGCGGTCCACCCTGCCCGTGCGATGCGGCTTCGACATGGCCCGCGCGGCGCGTTACGCTCGTCCCATTCGGCCGTGAAGCAAGCCGCCATGTCGTTCGTGCAAGCCGCTCCGCATCTCGGGCATCCCTGGCGGGAAGCGCACGTACTCCGCGCGTGGCTGGCGCGCGTGTTGCCCGAGCCGCTGCGACGCGATGCCGAAGCCAGCTTCGTCGCGCTCGGCGATTACGCCTTGCATGCGTATGCGCGCCAGACCACGACCACACCGAGTGAACCCGTGCTCAGGAACTGGGACGTGTGGGGCAACCGGGTCGACCGTATCGAATTGACCGAAACCTGGCGCGAAGGGCCCGCGGTCGCCGCGCGGCAGGGCCTGGTCGCGGACGGTCACGACCGCGCGCTCGGCGAGTTCGCGCGCGTCCAGCAGTTCGCCAAGGTGTACCTCTATCACGCGGCCAGCGCGTTCTATTCGTGTCCACTGGCGATGACCGATGGCGTCGCGACGGCGCTCCGCGACGCGTCGAATGCCGGGTTGCGCGAACGCGTGTTGCCGCATCTTCTCAGCCGCGATCCGGCGACGTTCTGGATCAGCGGACAATGGATGACCGAGAACACCGGCGGCTCCGATGTCGGAGGCAGCGAGACCGTGGCGCGCCGCGAGGCCGACGGCACCTGGCGGCTCACCGGTCGCAAGTGGTTCACCTCGGCGATCAACGCCGAGATCGCGCTGGCGCTCGCCCGCCCGGCCGGCAACCCGCCGGGCGCCGACGGTCTCGCGCTGTTCTGCATCGAGACCCGCAACCCGGACGGAAGCTGGAACGGCATAACCCTCGACCGGCTCAAGGACAAGCTCGGAACCCGCGAACTCCCGACCGCGGAGATCCACCTGCACGACACGCGCGCGGAACTGGTTGGCGAGCCAATGCACGGCGTCCGTATCATCGCGCCCGTGCTGCAGGTCACCCGGCTGTGGAACGCATTCGGCTCGCTGTCGACGATGCAACGCTGCCTGGCGTTGGTCCGCGACTACGCAGGGAAGCGCGAGGCGTTCGGACACTGCCTGCTCGAGCAACCCCTATTCGCCGATGCGCTCGCCGGATGGCAGGCTGAGTTCGAGGCCGCGTTCGGCCTCGCGATGGAAGTCGCGCTGCTGTTGGGACGGGTCGAGGCAGGCCGCGGCGGCGATCGCGACGCCGCGCTGCAGCGGCTGCTGACGCCCCTCGCAAAACTCTGGATCTGCAAGCTCGGCGTGCAAGTCGCCTCGGAAACCGTCGAGGCGATCGGCGGCATCGGGTATCTGGAAGACAGCGGCATCCCGCTGCTGCTGCGCGATGCACAGGTGTTCCCGATCTGGGAGGGTGCGAGCAACGTGCAGGCGCTGGATTTCCTGCGCGCGCTGGACAAGCTCGGCATCGAGGCGGCCGTGGACGCAGTCGATCGTTGGATGGAAGCCGCCGACGGCGTGGTGTCCGAGCGCCAAGCGGAAGCCATCCACGGCGCGATTCGGCACGCCAACACCTGGCTGCGCGACCACGCGCGCGATGCCGATGCCCTGCAGGCCGGCGCGCTGCGGTTGGGCACAACATGCGCGCGGGCTCTCGCGGCCGCCCTGCTCGCGCGCCACGCCGCGTGGGCGCAACGCGAACAGCACGATCCGTCGCCGGCCGCGGCGCTGCGCCGCTTCTGCGCACATGGCCTCGATCGCATCATCGAAACGCCCTGATTCCCAGAGAACATACCCCTCATCACGCTGCGCGTGCGGGGTCATTTTCGCGCGCATGGCGCGCTCCTACATTTCACACGGAGATGCGTGCCGTTGTAGGAGCGGGCCACGCCCGCGATGTGTTCACGCGGCAGGCACGGGCGGATGCACACCGCGTCGCGCGTAGGACTCCGCTACATAACCATCGAGCGATTGCAATGCGATCGCCTCGCGCAGCTCGCGCATCAACGTGAGGTAATGATGCAGGTTGTGGATCGTCGCGAGCTGCGCACCCAGGATTTCGCCGCAGCGGTCGAGGTGCCGAAGGTAGGCGCGCGAGAAACCGTTGGCACACGCGTAACACGTGCAGCCTTCTTCGAGTGGGCGCGTGTCCTTCGCGTACTGGGCGTTGCGGATGCGCAAGGTTCCTGCGCGGGTGAACAGGAAGCCATTTCGCGCATGCCGCGTCGGCATCACGCAGTCGAACAGGTCGATGCCGCGCCGTACCGCTTCCACGATGTCCTGCGGGCGGCCGACACCCATCAGGTAGCGTGGGCGATCCCCCGGCAATCGCGGCACGGTCGCCTCGAGCGTCGCATTGCGCTCGGCTTCCGGCTCACCAACCGCGAGCCCCCCCAACGCATAGCCGTCGAATCCGATCTCGAGCAGGCCTTCCGCCGAGCGCGCGCGCAAGTCGTCGTGCACGCCGCCCTGCACGATCCCGAACAGTGCGTTGCCGTTGCCGAGTTCGTCGAATGCACGCCTCGAACGTGCGGCCCATCGCAAGCTAAGCTCCATGGATTCGCGCACCACCTGCGCGTCCACAGGCTTGCCGTCCAACGTGTACGGTGTGCATTCGTCGAACGTCATCACGATGTCCGAATCGAGGACCGTCTGGATCCGCATCGATTCCTCGGGCGACAGGAATACCCGCAAACCATCCACGGGCGAGGCAAACGTGACGCCTTCCTCGGTGAGTTTGCGGCGCTCGGCCAGCGAGAACACCTGGAAGCCGCCGGAGTCGGTGAGGATGGGGCCGTCCCATCCGATGAAGCGGTGCAGGCCGCCGAACTCGCCGACCACATCGAGCCCCGGCCGGAGCCACAGGTGAAACGTATTGCCGAGAATGATTTGCGCGCCCACGTCGTGCAGGTCGCGCGGCGTCATCGCCTTGACCGACCCGTACGTGCCGACCGGCATGAACGCGGGCGTCTCGATCACGCCGCGCGGTAGCGTGATCCGGCCGCAGCGGGCGTTACCGTCGGTGGCGAGAAGTTCGAAGTGCATCATTCGGGACCCGAGACCCGGGACCCGGGACCAGGGAAAGCCAAACGGACCATGGCAACACTTCGGAACTGCCACCCAATCAAGTCCGGATCAGACTGCGGCAAAAACCGTGCGTCGTTCGAAATGACGAGGGCGCAAATCATCGCTGTTTCGGGTCCCGGATCCCCGGTCCCCGGTCCCGGCTCTCAGCAGGCCACACCAGCATCGCGTCGCCGTACGAATAAAAGCGGTAGCGTCGCTCGACCGCGTGCCGGTACGCCGACAACACGAACTCGCGGCCGGCAAACGCCGATACGAGCATCAGCAGG
>JBOHYO010000107.1:0-3855 GCA_050737935.1 Rhodanobacteraceae bacterium | reverse complement strand
CTTCAGTGCGTCACCCGACACGATGCGCTGGTTGGCGGTCCAGATGCGATGGCCGGCCGGATCCTCGATGCGCGGATATTGCGCTGGTGCCGCGAACCCGGTCCAGCCAATGCCGGGTTTCGACCAGTCCGCGGGCAGCGAGGGATCGAACCCTGCGCGGAGCGGGATCGCGCTGCCGGCGATGGTCCATCCGATATGGCCCTCGGAATCCGCGACCACGAGGTTCTGCGGCGGGATGCCCATGCCGGGCGCGAGCGCCAGTGCATCATCGACCGTGCCCGCGGTTTCCAGTTTCATCAAGTCGAGGTTGACCGCGCGCGGATCCTGGGCGATCCATGCAAGCGCGAGCGACGTGCCATCCGGGGCCTTGGCCATGATCGGCCCCCAGATGGTGTCCTCGACCGTGAAGTGCACGTCGGCGGCGCCCTTCACGTGGATCACCTCGTCATGGTGCCGGATCGTCGCCCAGCCGTCCGCCGTCCTGTAGCGTGAAGGATCGTCGGGGTTTCGGATCACCCGCACCCAGTCCATCCAGTCGCCCTCGCTGTTGGTAAAGCCCCATGCGACGTGGCCGTTGCTGCCGATCACCATCGCGGGCGTCCCGGGCAGGGTGACGCCGTTCAAGTCGATCATCCGGGTCGGATCGGCTGGATCCGGATAGCGCATCCGCGCGCGGTACCAGATGTTCGGTACCCGCAGATGCAGGTGCGGATCGTTGGCCAGGAGCGCCGCGCCGCTGGCGAGTTCACCATCCACCGCGAACGCATTGCTGCCGACGCCGGTCCTTGCGGCGTCCGAGCGCGCGATCGCGCGCGTTCCCTGGATCAGCGCGATCTTGTCCGGCGCGTGCGTGCGCAGGTCGAACACGGAGGCGGCGGGCACCGGGATCGCTTGCGAAGCCTCTCCCTGCATGGGCGCTTCCCAGCGCGGCGCGGGCGACAACAGGAAGTCGGCGAGCGCCTTGGGCAGCACCGCCCGCAGGCGGGCGATGTTCAGCTCGCGCGCATTTTTGCCATTCTGGTTGAGGTCGAAGTACATCGCGTCGATCGTGAGGATGGAGTCGCTGCCGGTCCACGGTTGCGGCGTGGCTGCGAGCAGCAGGTACTCCCACGGCCGCACCGACAGGTGCGCGAGTCCGGCGTTGACGCCCGCGGTGTAGGCGTCGATCCGCTTGCGCTGGCCGGGCGCAAGCTGCACGAGCTGTCGCTTGGCGAGTGCCCGGAAACGATGCCGGCGATGGTCCTCGTCGGCCTCGATGGCAGCCTTGCCGACCAGCGCCGCCAACTCGCCCGCGGCGCTGCGGCGCTGCAGGTCCATCTGGAAAAACCGTTCCTGTCCGTGCGCGAAACCGAGCGCCCAGGCGAGATCGCTGCGATTCGTCGCGGTGATCGTCGGTACGCCGTCGGCGTCGCGCGTGATTGTCACTGGTGCCGACAGGCCCCGTACCCGGAGGGTGCCGTCGGCGTCCGGGCGGCTGCCTGCGAGGAGGCGCCAGCCGATCGCGAACACGATCACCAGGACGACAATCAATGCAACGATGATGCGTCGAATCCAGCGCATGGACCCTCCCCGGACGATAGCCGCATTGTGCCTTCGGAGTGGACCGCTCGCCAAGGGCCGTACGTCCGGCACCTTTCGCCGCAAGGCGGCATTGTCCGCCCATCAGCTCGTCGACGTGATCGGCCAGTGGTGGCCGGTGCCCGACCTACGGCACGATTGCGGTCCAGGCCGCGCTGGCGAACTTGGCCGCGGCAAGCGCCTCGGCGCGTTCAAGTTCCTGCGGCAACAGCCGGTCCCTTGCGAGGCCATGGGCGGCACGGAACGCATCGATCATCCGGTCGATGATCTCCGCGCGCGGCAGGCCGGTCTGGCTGCGCAGCGGGTCCACGCGCTTGGCCGCGCTCGCGGTCCCCTTGTCGGAAAGTTTTTCGCGCCCGATCCGCAAGACCTCGAGCATCTTCGCCGTGTCGATGTCGTAGGCCATGGTGACGTGATGCAACACTGCGCCGCCGCGACGGGTCTGGGCCGCGCCTGCGATCTTGCCGGAGGGCGAGGTGATGTCATTGAGCGGCTGGTACCACGCGTCGATCCCCAGCCCCTGCAAGGCACCGATGACCCAACGGTCCATGAATTCGTAGGATTCCTGGAAGCTCATGCCCGCGACCAATGCATCCGGGGCGTACAGCGAATAGGTGATGGTGTTGCCGGGCTCGATGAACATCGCGCCGCCGCCGCTGATGCGCCGCACCACTTCGATGCCGTGCCGCTGCGCGCCATCGGGATCGATCTCGTTGCGCAACGACTGGAAGCGCCCGATCACCACGCACGACGACGACCATTCCCAGACCCTGAGCGTCGGCGGCCGGCGGCGCGCGGCGACCTCGTCGGTCAGCACCTCGTCGATCGCCATGTGCAGCGCGGGTGGTTGCGGTGCGCCGTGGATCAGGCGCCATGAATAGTCGTTCCAGTCGGTGCGGCTCACGGCGGTGCCTCGAGGGCACGCTGCACCGCGACCGCGATCGACTCGGGCGAGACGCCGTACATCCCGACGTGCGGCCCCAACGTTACGCGCACGGCTGCGGCGAGTTGCTCGCCGCTGGAGGCCGCCGGCAAACCTTCCAGCGCGACATCGATCAGGGTCAACGCGGTGTCCGGTTCGAGGAAAAAGTCGCCGCTGACCCGGACCTTGAAGAGGTTCCCGTTGCGTACCTCGAGATCGGCCACCACCAGCTTGCCGCCGGGCATCTTGTATTCGCCATGCATCGTCGAGCGCGCCCTCTTCGTGGCCATCCAGCCGGCACGGGGCGAAGCTTAGCGCGACGATGCGGGCAGTGTCTTGCAGCGCCCGAGCGCGGTTACCATCCGCGGCCATGGAACCTGGACTGGCTCACGTGGATCGAGAAACCGACGCCTCCGGCGGGCCGCTCGCAGCTGCCGAGATTCCTGGTGAAGCTGAACGTGCCGGCTTGATAGTTGCCGCTCACGTGGTTGCCGCCCATCACGCCCATGCTCACGCTGCCGTGCGTCTGCGGCTGGTTGTAGGTGGCGTCATCGCAGCGTTGCGCTGCGGCGTATTGGCCCGCATCCGCCGTGCTGCCGCTGTGGTCGCCGTAATAGACGCCCGGCGGACTGGTCGGGTTGCCGTTCGCGTCCCGGGCCGGCGGACTGGGTGCGGTGCTTGCGGCGGCAGGCATGCCGGGCGGCCTCTGCAGGTTCGAAGGGCGGTCCGCGGCAGTACTTGACGCGGCCGGCACGTCGCCGGGCGGCAACTGCAAATTCAGCGGCTGGCGCGCGGCCTGTGCACATGCGGCACCGGCCACGAGGCATGCGGCAAGGGCGGCGGTGTTGCGGATCGTATTCATTGAGGAATTCCCGGGGACATTCGCAATGCACGAGCGGCCTTGGCGTACGGTATTGGATTCCGGGCTGCCAGGCGAAGTTCCCGTGGTGGCGTGGCACGAGCTTCCGAAACGGCCGGGAAGCGCCGACGGCGCGGCCACAACCCTGGCGGCTCTCCACGCCTTCGCACGCCGGCCCGGAAGATGCATGCCATCAACCACTGGTTTCGATGCGATCCACGTGGCGCAGCCCGCGTGGGAGCAGGCCGCCGCGTTGCGCGCGGTTGCCGCCGTACTCGACCAGGTCGGCCCACTTCAGGGTGAGCTTGCGCTGGCCGGCGTACAGTGTGACTTCACCCGATCCTTCGGCGACCACCGCGATGCCCGCGAGACGCTCCTCGCCCGATTGCAGTTTCGCCTTCGGGATTTCGATCAGCTTGTTGCCGCGCCCGCGATCGAGTTCGGGAAGCTCCGCCACCGAGTACATTTGTTTGTTTAAGGCTTTCGTGGCCGCTAG
>JBOHYO010000106.1:0-5014 GCA_050737935.1 Rhodanobacteraceae bacterium | reverse complement strand
CGCGGTGTTCCTGCCGCTGCTGCTGATGCCGGGCGTCACGGGGCGGCTGTTCCATGAATTCGCGTGGGTATTGACGATCGCGGTCGCGATCTCCATGGGCGTGTCGCTGACCCTGACGCCGATGATGTGCGCGTACCTGCTGAAGCCGGGTTCGCTGCCGACCGGCGACGAGGCGGCGCTGGAAAACCGGCGCGGCTTCTACGCGAAGATGCTGGGAGCCTACGAGCGCAGCCTCGACTGGGTACTGATCCATCGCCGCACCACCATGCTGGTCGCCGCGGCGTCGGTGGCCGTTACCGTGCTGCTGTACGTGGTGATTCCCAAGGATCTCTTGCCCGAGCAGGACACGGGGCTCATCACCGGGGTGGTGCAGGCCGATGCCGACATCGCATTCCCGGCGATGGCGCAGCACATCGAGGCGGTGACCGCGGCGCTCAGGCGCGATCCCGCGGTTGCGGGCGTGTCCGCGTTCATCGGCGCAGGCACCATCAACCCGACCCTCAACCAGGGCCAGGTCAGCATCGTCCTGAAGCCGCGCGGCGAGCGCGGCGACCTCGACGAAGTCGTCGCGGGCCTGCATCGCGACGTCGCCGAAATTCCCGGCGTCGAGTTGTTCCTGAAACCGGTGCAGGACATCACCCTCGACACCACCGTGGCGCCCACCGAATACCAGTACGCGGTGTCGGAAATCGACCCGAACGACCTCGCGAAGAACGCCGGCCGGGTAGTGCAGGCGATCAAGCAGTTGCCCGAGCTCGCCGACGTTTCCGACAACCTGGGGATGAACGGCCGTGCGCTGAAGCTCGACATCAACCGCACCGCCGCGAGCCGCCTCGGCGTGCCGGTGCAGACCATCGACGACACCCTCTACGACGCCTACGGCCAGCGCCAGATTTCGACCATCTTTACCCAGCAGAACCAGTACCGGGTGGTGCTGGAGGTCGCGCCGCAGTTCCGCAACCGCTCCGATCTCATGAACATGCTCAGGGTGCGCTCCAACGGTGCCAGCGGCGCGCTGACCGGCAGCAACGCGACCAGCCTCGGCATGGTGAGATCGTCCAACTCCGCGACCGCGACCGGCATCGGCCAATCGAACACCGGCATCCCGATCGGCGGCGGCAATACGGTGCCCCTGTCGACGCTCGCGACCGCTACGGTCACCGATGCTCCGCTCGTCATCGCACACCAGAACCAGTTGCCGGCGGTGATCCTGTCGTTCAACGTCGCACCCGGCTACTCGCTGTCGCAGGCGGTCGACGCGATCAACGGCGCCGTGCAATCGCTGGACCTGCCGCCGCAGGTCCGCACGAGTTTCATCGGCAAGGCCGCCGAGTTCTCGTCTTCGCTCGGCAACGAGGCGCTGCTGCTGCTGGCCGCGGTCGTGGTGATCTACATCGTGCTGGGCGTGTTGTACGAAAGCTACATCCACCCACTCACGATCCTCTCGACCCTGCCACCGGCCGGCGTCGGCGCACTGCTGGCGTTGATGGTGTTCGGAATGCCGTTGTCGGTCGACGGCATCGTCGGCATCGTTCTCTTGATCGGCATCGTCAAGAAGAACGCGATCCTGATGATCGACTTCGCGATCACCGCGCAACGCCGCGGCATGAACGCGCACGACGCGATCCACCGCGCCTGCCTGCTGCGCTTCCGGCCGATCATGATGACCACTTTCGCGGCGCTGTTCGGCGCGTTGCCGCTGGCGCTCGGCAACGGCATCGGCGCGGAACTCCGGCGGCCGCTGGGCGTGGCGATCGTGGGCGGCCTGCTGCTCTCGCAGCTCGTGACGCTCTACACCACCCCGGTGATCTATCTTTACATGGAGCGCTTCCAGGATTGGCTGCGCGAACATACCAGGCGGCGACACGCCGGTCTGGCTCCCGAGAGCGGGAAGTGAGGCAGCATCGTGTGCACGAGTCATCCATTGCTGTGCTCTCAAAACCCTCTCCTTGAAGGGGAGGGAGAAAAGCAGTGAACATCTCCTCGCCCTTCATCAAGCGTCCGATCGGCACCTCGCTGCTGGCGGCGGGCGTGCTGGCGATCGGGGTGCTGTGCTACACGCTGCTCGGCATCAGTGCACTGCCGCAGGTTTCGTTCCCGGCGATCTGGGTCTCGGCGTCCCAGCCGGGCGCCAACGCCACCACCATCGCGGCAACCGTGGCAGCGCCGCTCGAGCGCCATCTCGGGCAGATTCCCGGCGTCGACATGATGCGCTCGCGCAGCTCCAATGGCAGCACCTTCGTGCTGCTGTTCTTCGATGCGGGCGTGGACATCAACTCGGCGGCGCAACAGGTCGATGCGGCGATCAATGCCGCGGTACCGGATCTGCCCAGCGGATTGCAGATGCCGCAATGGCACAAGGCGAATCCCAACGACGACCCGGTGCTCACGCTGGCGCTGACCTCCAACACCCAACCGATGTCGGAACTGTACGACGCGGCCAACACGCTGCTGCAGCCGCGCATCAGCCAGTTGGACGGCATTGCCTCGGTGGATGTCTCGGGCAGCGCGCAGCCGGCCGTGCGCGTGGACCTGGACCTGCACAAGCTGGATGCGCTCGGCCTGTCCAGCAACAACATCCGCAACGCGCTCACCGCGGCCAACGTGACCTCGCCGCTCGGTTTCCTGAGCGACGGGAAAACCTCCACCATGATCATCGCGAACGACCAGTTGCAGACCGCGGAGGACTTCGCGGACCTGGTGATCGCGACGCACAACGGCAGCCAGGTTCACCTGCGCGACGTGGCGCACGTTTACTCGGGCGCGCAGGACCAGTTCCAGGCGGCATATTTCAATGGCAAGCGCTCGATCCAGCTGCAGGTGTACAAGCGGCCCGAGGCCAACGTCATCAAGACGGTGGACAGCGTCAAGGACGAGTTGCCCGGCCTGCGCAACCTGTTGCCGCCCGGGACGCAACTGACGCCTTATTTCGACGAGACCTCCACCATCCGCGATTCGATCAACGACGTGCAGATCACGCTGCTGATATCGCTGGCCATGGTGATCCTCACGATGGCGCTGTTCCTGCGCCGCCTCGCGCCCACCCTGATCGCGACGGCGGCGGTGCCGCTGTCGCTCTGCGGCGCGCTGATCGTGATGTACGCGCTCGATTACACGCTGGACAACCTGTCGCTGCTGGCGCTGCTGATCGCATTGACCTTCGTGGTGGACGACGCGATCGTCGTGATCGAGAACATCATGCGCCACCTCGACTCCGGCAAGAGCCGGATGCAGGCAGCGCTGGATGGCGCCAGGGAAATCGGCTTCACCATCATCGCGATCACCGCCTCGCTGATCGCGGTGTTCATGCCGATCCTGTTCGCACCTTCCTTCATCGGCATGTGGTTTCGCGAGTTCACGGTCACGATCATCGCCGCGATCTTCGTCTCGATGGTGGTCTCGCTGACCCTGACGCCGGCCCTGTGCGGCCGCTTCCTGCGCCGCCACCCGGAGCACGAGCCGGAACCGTCCAGGCTGGGGCGCGCACTCGACCGCTTCCATGGCGGCATGCTCAAGGTGTACACGCGCACGCTGGACTGGACCCTGCACCGCCACCCGAAGCTGATGGCGTGGTCGCCGCTGCTGCTGCTGGCGTTCACGATCTACCTGTTCCACGTATTGCCGGGCACCGATTTCCCGCCGCAGGACACCGGCCTCATCTGGGGCCGGGCCACCGGCGGCGTCACCATGTCGTTTGCGGACCTGGAATCGCGCACCAGCGGGCTGGTGAAGATGCTGCGCGACGATCCCGCGGTCGAATACGTGGGCGCCTCGGTCGGCACGAGCCGCCGTGGCGCGAGCGGTTGGTTCAGCATCCAGTTGAAGCCGCTCGGCCACGACCGCGATGTCTCGACGCAAAAGGTCGTCGAGCGCCTGTCGGCGAAGGTGGACCGCTACCCCGATCTCGACGTGCGCTTCCGTGCGCTGCAGGACCTCGGCGGCGGCGGTGGCGGCACCAGCCAGGGCGGCCAGTACAGCGTGAATCTGCAGGCCAACAGCGCCAGCGAACTCGAGGAATGGCTGCCGAAATTGCAGGCGCAACTGAAGAAGAATCCGATTTTCCGCGACGTCGGCAGCGACCTCGACGAAGGCTCGCTGCTGCAGAGCATGGTGGTCGACCGCGACAAGGCTAGTCGCCTCGGCGTGTCGATGGCGGCGGTGGACGATGCGCTCTATAACGCGTTCGGGCAGCGCCAGGTATCCACGATCTATTCCGACACCAACCAATATCAAGTGGTGCTGACCGCGCTGCCCTCGCAAACCGCGTCGCCCGCCGCCCTCAACCAGATCCACGTGCGTTCGTCGAGCGGGCAGATGGTCCCGATCAGCGCCATCGCGCACCAGGAATCGACCATCGCCCCCAGCCAGATCGAGCACATCAACCAGATGACCAGCATGTCGCTGTCGTTCAACCTGGCGCCGGGCATCAGCATGGGCGAGGCGACGCAGCAGATCAACCGGACCATCGCCGACATGCGCATGCCGGGAGACATCAAGCTCGGGTTGGGCGATTTCTTCCGGCGCTTCGAACAGCAGATGGCGATGATGCCGCTGCTGCTGCTCGGCGCGATCATCGCGGTGTACTTGGTGCTCGGGATGCTGTACGAAAACCTGGTGCACCCGATCACGATCCTTTCGACCTTGCCCGCGGCGGGCGTGGGCGCACTCCTTGCGCTCAAGGTCACCGGCCTGCCGATTTCGGTCGTTGCGATCATGGCGCTGATCCTGCTGATCGGGCTCGTGAAGAAGAACGCGATCATGATGATCGACTTCGCGGTGGTGGCCGAGCGTGAAGGGCGCACGCCGCTCGACGCGGTGCGCGAGGCGTGCCTCGTCCGCTTCCGCCCGATCATGATGACCACGATGGTCGCGATCCTTGCGTCGGTCCCGCTGGTGGTCGGCATCGGCACCGGCGCCGACCTGCGCCGCCCGCTCGGCATCGCGATGTTAGGCGGCCTGATCTTCTCGCAAAGCCTGACCTTGCTGTCGACCCCGGCGATCTATCTGGTGTTCG
>JBOHYO010000105.1:0-6628 GCA_050737935.1 Rhodanobacteraceae bacterium | reverse complement strand
ACTCCCGGCCGCTGGCGGCTCGACGGTCAGTCTTGCCTCATCACCGGCGCCAGCCGCGGTATTGGTCTCGCCTGCGCGCGTGAACTGGCGGCGCTGGGCGCGCAACCGTTGCTGGTCGCCCGCGACGAAGCGGAGCTGCAGGCTGCGTGCGAGGAACTCGCCGAGGAGTTCCCCGACAGCGAACCGCGGCTGTTCGCCGCAGATGTCGGCGATGCCGAAGACCGCCTCGCGATCTTCGACTGGATCGCAGACCTCGACGTGCCATTGTCGCTGCTGGTGAACAATGCCGGCGGCAATCTCAAGCGCGCAACGCTGGATGTCGAGCCCACCGACCTCGAGGCATTGTTCCGGCTCAACAGCGTGGCCGCGTTCGACCTGTGCCGCCTCGCGTACCCGCGGCTCGTCCAGCACGGCAACGCCGCGATCGTGAATGTCGGTTCGGTTTCGGGCATGCGTCACGTGCGCACCGGCGTCGGCTATGGCATGAGCAAGGCCGCGATGCACCAGATGACCCGCAACCTCGCCTGCGAATGGGGTGACGATGGCATCCGCGTCAACGCGGTCGCACCCTGGTACATCCGCACACGGCGCACCGACGAGGCGCTGTCCGATCCCGATTACCTCGACGAGGTACTGGAGCGCACGCCGATGGCACGGATCGGCGAGCCCGAGGAAGTCGCCGCGGCGGTCGCGTTCCTGTGCCTGCCCGCCGCAAGCTACGTCACCGGGCAGGTGCTCGCCGTGGACGGCGGCTTCCTGCATTTCGGGTTTTGACGCGATGCTTTATTACGATCACATCGACACCCCGATCGGTCCGCTGCTGCTCGTCGGCGACGGCGCGGGGCTGGTGGAGATCGGATTGCCTCGTCGTGGCGCAGCACAGGCCGCGCCGGCGGACGCCGAGGCGAGCAAGACCAGGCTGCGTGCGGTCGCGCGCGAACTCGATGAATACTTCGCCGGCACGCGGCAACGCTTCGACGTGCCGCTGCGTCCGTCCGGCACGCCGTTCCAGCTCGAGGTCTGGGGCGCATTGCTGGCGATTCCCTACGGCGAAACCGCGAGCTATGCCGATATCGCGCGGCGGATCCGCCGGCCGCTCGCGGTGCGGGCCGTGGGCGCGGCCAACGGTGCCAATCCGCTTTCGATCATCGTGCCCTGCCACCGGGTGATCGGTAGCCACGGCGATCTCATCGGTTATGGCGGCGGCCTGCCGACCAAGCGCTGGTTGCTCGCGCACGAGCGCAGGCATGCGCCGGTGCCGACGCTCACGCTCACTGCGTAGGGCGGACACCGTCCGGCGCAGTAGCCCGGATGGAGCCGCGCAGCGGCGCAATCCGGGACAATCGCGCAAGGAATTCCCCGGATTGATTGGCGACATCCATGTCGCTCACCTTGCGGGGCGGCTTCGCCGTTCGCATTTGCAATCCTGCAAACGCAGTCGCTTCGCGGGCTACAAACACTCCCGGGCCGCTAGCGGCAATTGCGCAGTTGGTCCAGCAACTGTTGCTCGCGCTGCTCGTATGGCGGTTGCTCGCGCGGCATCGCCATGCGCGATTTGCGGTGGTTCTCGTCGTACTCACGCTGCACGAAGTTGCATACCTGCGCGTGCGTCGCCGGCATGCAGTAGTCCTGCACTTCGGACATGCCGGTCGCGATGGCCGGACCGCCGATGGGCGGCTTCGAAAGCTCCGGGGCGGACATGCCCGCCCCGCCGGGGGCGCCGTAGGCCTCGGACAGCGTCTGCGGCGGATAGCCCATCACCCCCAGCGGCGCGAGATACGGCGGCGGCGGTGAACGCGTCAGGTACTGCTTGCCGTTCACCGCACCGACGCACGCATACATCGCTGGCAACGGTGGTGGAGGCGGGACGTAGGTTGACGCGGGCAGCGGCGGTGGCATCGACGCCGGCTGCGGCGAACTTGCCGGCGCAGGCGGCACGTAGCCCGGCGGCGACTGGGCCGGCACGTCCATGGCCTTCTGCGATTCGCCGGGCCCACACGCATGATCCTGATAGCTCACCGCGCCGTTCGCCGCGGTGCACTTGAACACCTGCGCGCGCACGCACCCGCACCAGCCGATGCTGATCAGCAAAACGAAAACAGCGAGTGCGTTATGCATGCGGCAATCTTACGCGTGTGCGGTGGCGCCTTTCTTCCCCCTTCCGCAGGAAGGGCGAAGCGAACGCGCGCGCAGCGCGAGAGGGGGATGGCTCTTTCGTGCACGGCGGCATCCCACCGCGCCTTCGACGCAAACCCCCTTCGTACCGAAGGGGTAATCGAGAGGACGCCTCCGTGCGGTTTTCCCCCGCTTCCGCAGACAAGGGGTCGCCTTCGCTATCGCGGGAGACCTCGGGCACCGACCTCGGCTCCAGCAATTACGAACGCAGGCCGACCCCGCGATTGAGCAACCACAACGCCACGCCACTGAGCACGATCACGAAGAACAGCATGACCACATAGGCGATCCACACCGGCACGTCACTGACCCCGAGGATGCCATAGCGAAACGCGTTGACCATGTACAGAATCGGATTGCCCTTGGAAATCTGCCGCCACGGCGTACCCAGCATATTGACCGAGTAGAACACGCCGCCCAGATAGGTCAGCGGCGCCAGCACGAAGGTCGGCACGATCGCAATGTCGTCGAAACGCTTGGCGAAGATCGCGTTGATGAAACCGGCCAACGAGAAAATCGTGGCGCCGAGGATCACGGTGGTGACCGCGACCAGCGGATGCGTGAGGTGCAGCGAGGTGAAAAACAACGCGATCGCCAGCACGATGATGCCCACCAGCAGGCCGCGCATCACGGCGCCGGCGACATACCCGGTCAGCACCACCCAGCTCGGCATTGGCGAGGCCAGCAGCTCCTCGACATAGCGCCCGAACTTGGACCCGAAGAAGCTCGAGGTGATGTTGCTGTAGGCGCTGTTGATGATGCTCATCATCACCAGGCCCGGCACGATGTACTGCATGTAAGGGAACCCATGGATCAGTCCGAGGTGGCTGCCGATCACCTTGCCGAAGATCACGTAGTACAGGGTCATCGTGATCGCGGGCGGCACCAGCGTCTGGGTCCAGATGCGCAGCACGCGGTGCGCTTCGCGGCGCGTGATCGTGTAGAGCGCGACCAGGTTGGCGCGGGCAACGGCGCCCGCAGACAGCTGCGCTGCGATCGGCGACTCGGAGATTTCGCGCAGGTCGTTCATGCGTGGCCCGCCAACCGCTCGTCATTCCGGGAATGCACATCGCTGCGCGATGCGCGGAACCCGACTGCGAAGGCAGCACGCCGGAGCGAACATCGGCGCAGCCGATGGCCCGAAGGGCGAGCCGCAGGCCACGGCGAGCTTATCCAGCCAACTGCTCGAATAATTGCCCCAAGGTTCCATCGCCGATCAATCCGGCGATGGCCCCGGAATGACGAATCACGGATGGCGCGGGAACCCGCCTTCATGCCGCCGCCGTCCTCGAATTGCCTTCCACCAGCCGCACGAACAGCTCCTCCAGCCGGTTGGTCTTGGTGCGCATCGACGTCACCGTGATCCCGCGTTCCGTCAATGCCGCGAACAGCGTGTTGAGGTTGCGTCCGCTCGGCAGCTCCGCCTCCAGCGTCAGGTTGTCCACGCGCGTCAGGCGCACGCCCTCGATCTCGGGAAGCGTGTCGTCCAGGCCGGTGACGTCCAGCACGAAGGTCTCGACGTCGAGCTTGCGCAACAGGCGTCGCATCGAGGTGTCCTCGATGATCTCGCCGTGGTCGATGATTGCGATGTTGCGGCAGAGCTGCTCGGCTTCCTCGAGATAATGGGTGGTCAGGATCACCGTCGTGCCGGCGCGGTTGATGCGGGTGATGAACTGCCACATGGAGCGGCGGATCTCGATATCCACGCCCGCGGTCGGCTCGTCGAGAATCAGCAGCCGCGGCTCGTTCATCATCGCCCGCGCGATCATCAGCCGCCGTTTCATGCCGCCCGACAAATTGCGCGTCGCCTGGAACGCCTTGTCCCAGATCCGCAGCTCGTTCAGGTATTTTTCCGCGCGCTGCTTGGCGATCGAACGCGGGATTCCGTAGAACCCGGCGACATTGACGCAGATGTCGAATGGCGCCTCGAACTGGTTGAAGTTGATTTCCTGCGGCACCAACCCAATCTGTCGCATGACGCCGCCGCGATCGTCGTGGATGGAGATGCCGAACACCCGCGCATCGCCGGCCGTGGGGTTGACCAGCGAGGAAAGGATGCCGATGAGCGTGGACTTGCCGGCGCCGTTCGGCCCGAGCAGCGCGAAGAAATCGCCCTGCCCCACGGTCAGCGAGATGCCCTTGAGTGCCTGGACCCCATTGCCGTAGGTCTTGCGCAAGTCCTCGACTGCGAGCGCCGGGACGGCCTCGGAAGGATTGGCGGCAGGCATAGAAGGAGTGACGTTCGGAGCAACGGAATCGGCGACCATCCCCTATTATAGAAGTTTCGCCCGCGCCAACCCCTGCCGAACGGCAGGGCCACGCGGACCCGCAACCCTTACCCTCGACGCACGCTTGCCGTTGCGCCCCCGCACCATGATCGAACATTTCCAGCTACGACTCGCCGACAGCCGCATGCTCGCGCCCACGATACGCCATCTGGCGTTCGAGCGCGCCGACGGCGCGCCGTTCGCGTTTACGCCCGGCCAATTCATCCAGATCCACTTCCACTACGAAGACGGCAAGCCCACCAAGCGCAGCTATTCCGTCGGCACACCGGCCGACGAATCCGGCCACGTGCGGCAACTGGAGTTGGCCGTGTCGTACATCGAAGGCGGCGCCGCGACGAACCTGTTCGATGGGCTTGAGCCTGGCCGCGAGATCGAAGCCAGTGGCCCCTACGGCCGCTTCTGCCTGGTGGATGACGACGCCAACCAGCGTTATCTCCTGATCGCGACCGGCACCGGCATCACGCCCTACCGCGCGATGCTGCCGCGCATCGAGAAACTCATTACCGAGCACGGCCGCCGCTTCGTGCTGCTCTACGGTGCGCGCAACGAGCAGGAGCTCCTGTACGGCGAGGAGTTCGAAGCCTTCGCCCACAAGCACCCGGAATTCACGTTCCACCCGTGCCTGTCGCGCGCCGCGCGCGCCGCGCCGCGGCCCAACGACCGTCGCGGCCACGTCCAGGACATGTTGTCCGAGCTCACGCCCGACCCCGAGCACGACATCGCCTACCTGTGCGGCAATCCGGACATGATCGATGCCACCTTCACCCAGTTGAAGGAACTCGGCATGCCGATCAAGCACATCCGGCGCGAGAAGTACGTTTCCTCACGGTAGGGCTGCGCATGAGCTCCCGCTTGCGGCCAGCCAAGATCTGCTGCTTACAGCCGCCATCATTTCGCCCTAGTGCGGCCATTGCGGGCTCGCGTGGGCGCAGGAGCTTTCGACCTGCGTAAACGTCAGTCGCGGACAGTTTGGTTCCTGCCGCAGTGACGACAAGTCGCCCTGTCGGCACGGATTGCATATCATCGTTTCCGCGCTGACAACCCATACCCGCCGCGCTTCCCACGATATGCAAACCAGCATCGTAGGATTTTCCCGCTTGTCTTGACGGGAGCCGCACTGCGTTGGAGGATGCCTGCATATACCCTGACTCGGGGCCTACTAGCGTTAGGCAACACAGGGTAGTTATTGGCGAGCATGAAACTCTATTTCACTCCAGGCTCGCCATTCGCACGAATGCCGCGCATCGTCGTTATCGAAAGGGCGCTTGGCGCTCGCGTCAAGGTGGTCGCTGCAAAAACGCGCCAAGCCAATAGTCCGTACTACAAAATCAATCCGTCCGGTCGTGTTCCCTATCTGGTGCGCGACGATGGCATTGGCATGGAGGGCGCAGCTGTCATCTGCGCATACTTGGATCGGGTCAAAGGGAAGCCTGCGCTTTCCGTACCTGCAAGCGCTGACGCTTGGGAGGCACGTCGTCTCTTAGCTTCAGCGCACAGCACTCTTGAGGGGCTTGCCGTCTGGGCGCGCGAGCTGCGGCGTCCCGAACACGAACGGTCGCCTACCGCAATTGCTCACGAAACGGCTCGAGCTGTCCGCATGTCCGACATGTGGGAGCAATGGGTCGAGCATCAGTTGTTGGCGGGCCCACTGAACATTGTGCAAATCACGCTCGGCTGCGCGCTTGGACTGGAGGGTCGGTTGTCGTCCTTCCAGTGGCACGCAGGCCACCCCAAGCTATATCAGTGGTACTCGGCTGTCTCTCGCCGCCCGTCTTTCGTTGCCACCCAGCCGCCTTCGATAGTGTAGTAACTTGTTGCCTAACTGTTCGATCCAGCGGACGCTCGCACGCTGCATCGCCTCAACTCCGCAACCGGTCCAGCAGCGGCGGCGATTCCACCGCGGGCTTGTTGCCACCGATCCATGTCTTGATGTCCGGCACCGGCAGCCCGGCGCCGCCGGCCATCCACAGCGCGACAACAAGCACGATCAAGCCCACCGTCAGCCAGAGGGTGATTACGGTGGCACGCTGCACCCCGGGCCAGTCGAGCGGTGGCAGGTGGGAGCGCACGCGGGCGATCTTCATGATGACCGGGGTAATCACGTAGTCGGCGAGCGAGCGCACCAGTTCGACCAATGCGAACACGCGGCCGACCATCTTCGAGGC
>JBOHYO010000104.1:0-3587 GCA_050737935.1 Rhodanobacteraceae bacterium | reverse complement strand
GACGGCGAGAACAACCCGTGGCCGCAGCGTGCGCTGGAACGGCGCCTTTGGATCGGGCCGAGCCAGCGGGACGGCTGGGCGCGCCGCCGGCGCAACGAGGCCGACCGCGCGCTTCACGAACTCGGCGCGGAATCGATAAACGTGCATCGGCTGGGCTGGCCCGATGGCGGCGTCACATGGAGGCTGCTGGAGGAAACCGGCTCCATGCTGGCCACGATGCGCGAACTGCTGGAGCAGGAACAGCCGACGGTCCTGGTGCTGCCGGACCTGGTCGATCGCCATCCAGACCACAGCGCGATGCACGTGCTGATGGAAATGGTGTTTCAGAGCATGCCGCAGGATTCCAAGCCCGAATGCCTGGGCTACCTGTTGCACGGCCGGTCCCGGACAGGGGCTCCCCTTCGTGCGGTGTTCACGTTGAGCCCTGACGAGCTGCTGCGCAAGCAGCGGGCGATTGCCGCGCACGCCAGCCAGACCGCGCTCAGCAGTCGCCGGCTGATGCGCTTCGCAACCGATACCGAGTCTTTCGTGGCGGGCCTCGACTGTCACGATCGCGACCGGCCGACCCTGCCGTGGCTGCCGCCGCGCCTCGCGCGCCGGTGGCTGTCGTTGCTGGCGGTGGACCGGGGCGGTGGCGAAATGGTACGCCTGTCTGACACCAAGGACGCGAACCTGTTCTGGCGCGACGGAAGCCCCGCCGCACGCACCTCGCGTACCCTGCAGCCGCCATACTACGTAAAGTTGCATTGCCCGCTGCCGTCACCGTGGGTATTCGACGGCTGGGGCTGGTGCCGGTTCGGTCCGGCGCGTGCTTGACCGCAATCGGCCAAGGCGGCAAGCTGTCGCACGCTGATCGACAAGGTTGTACGAGAAATGGCAGCAAAGGCCGGCGCGGGCGGGATGGGCAGTCAGGGCATCCTGTCCGTGGTCATCAAGGACAAGCACACCCTGTACCAGTCCTACATGTCGTTCGTGAAGGGCGGCGGCCTGTTCGTGCCCACCAACAAGCGCTACAACCTCGGCGACGAAGTATTCCTGCTGATGACGCTGCCCGAGGAGACCGAGCGCGCGGCGACCACCGGCCGGGTCATCTGGATCACGCCGATCGCGGCGCAGGGCAATCGCCCCGCCGGCATCGGCGTGCAGTTCGCCGAGAACGCCGACGGCGACAACGCCCGCACCAAGATCGAGACCCTGCTCGCCGGGTTGCAGAACAGCGACAAGCCGACCCATACGATGTGATGCCAAGCGCGCTGCGCGGCGGGTGACACCGTCCGCCGATTGGCGACAAAAACTGCGCGCTTCGACAAGTTCAAGCGGCAAACGCAGCCGCCATCAACTCCTGCTCTGCGTTGGAAATTTTCAGCGCAGCGGCTTCGCGGCGCCAGCCCGATACCGCACTTTGCACCTGCTGGACCACGTGCCCGGCATCCTTGCTCGCGAGTCCGTAATCACGCGCGGCCGCCAGTGCGATTTCCACGTCGCAGTAGGTGTCGATCTCGTTGATCGCCAGCGTCAGCTCGTTGCGATCGGGCGTCGGGTTGACGTCGTACACCGGCGACAGGCGCAGTCCCTTCGGCGTCAAAAAGCATCCGTGGTTGCGCAAGTGATCGTCGGTGTTGTGGATCAGGATGTTGAACACCACCCGCCGGAACAGTTCTCCGCAATCCTTGAGGGTCGCCGCGCCGTGCGATTGCAACAGGTCAACCAGCTCCAGATAACTCGCGCCCGGCTCGCCGTCACGTCGCTGGGTCAGCGTCATGGCCGAAACAAAGGCACGCCTTCGTCCTTGCGGCGTGCGGTCGAAACGCTCTGCCAGGAAGGTCGTGCCCGCCCCGCTGCCAAGGCCCAACGCGCGCACGCGCGGCACGTCGATTCCGGCCTTCGCCGCCAGGCGATGCACAACCACTTCCCAGGCACCGATGTCGCGGGTGTCCATGCGGCTCGGGAACTTGGCGATGCACAACCGGCCTTGCTCATCAACGACCGATGCCTTGGGCCGTGCGCCGCCCAGCGACGATCCGGGTGCGATGAGCTGCGCCAGCCAGCGCAAGTCCTGCGACGTGTCATCGCCGGCAGCATGTTCCTCGAGCTTGAGACTTGCGGCTTCCAACTCACGCAGGGACGTCAATGGCGGTGCAGGCTGCGCGTCACCGGTATGCAGGAATTGACCCTCCGCGTTGCGGAACCGCAATGCGCCCATGCGCGTTGCGTCGTTGACGCCCAGCAGGTAATCCCATTCGCCCAGCGTGCGCGGCGTGCGTCTTTCGCTGCGGGCCCGCGCACTCTCGCGCCGCTGCATCAAGACGCGCCCCCAACGATCCGGCGACGAATCCAGGAAGATGCCGAAGTTCGCGCGATCCGCAGGCGGGTACTGCGACCCGCGTACCAACGCGAGGTCGGGATCGAACGCAAGCTTCTCCGGCAGGGCCAGCCAGTCGGGATCGTACTCGAACGAAAACACATTGCCGCTGCCGCCATGCTGGCGACGCAGCCAACCCATTCGGCGTGGTCCATCCAGCCATTCCGGATCGGCATGCACTTCGACCGTGTCCATGCGGCGGCTCATGATTTCGTCATCCGTTTGCGTCGTGCCGGACGCGCGCGCGCGCCCAGTTCGGCGTCCTGCAATTTGCGGCCCAGCACATCATCGGCAGCGAGCCGCTCCAGGTCGCCCTCCAGTCCCAGCGCCTGCAGCACGCGTGCATAGATGCCCAGCGCGACGGCCGCGTCGCCACGTTCGACCCGCGAGAGCGTGGCGCGGGTGATGCCGGCGCGCTGAGCCACCGTCTCGGCGGTCTGCGCGCGACGCAGCCGTGCCGCGCGGATGCGCGCACCCAAGGCACGCAGCAAGCGGGCGAGACGGGGCAGCAGGCTAGGTGAGGTTCTTGGCATATGCGCTATATCTTATACTAAAGTCCATGTTTATGCAAAAGATATTATCCAAAATAGCCATCAGGCCTGTTCGCAGGCACGGCTTGCAAGTTGCCCAAATCGGGTATCTATTTGCCCGAAATGGGTACAAGGTCGCCACTTGCCGCGCACAATCCAGTGCGCGCAAACGCGCGCCGCGACCTGCCGCGCCCGCGCGTGCCAGCATGGCCGATGCGCTGTTCACCACCGCCCAGTAGGAGGGTGCTGGCGCTGCTGTTCCGCGAGAGCGTTTCCAGCCTGCCTGGGAAGTCTGATAGGCCGATCGGGCGTCGAACTTTAGGCAGCGTGGGCGACGGATGTAAAAAAGGCCACCGCAATGGTGGCCTATGCGATTGAAATGCATTGGTCGGGGAGACAGGATTTGAACCTGCGACTTCTACGTCCCGAACGTAGCGCTCTACCAGGCTGAGCTACACCCCGACGGTTCGCGCGGGTACGAGGCCCCGAAGCGAGCCGCAAATGATACTTGGCGCCGCTTCACGGGCGCAAGAAGGGGGCAGGCGCTGGTAACCTTGCGGCTTTATCCCGCGAGACGACCGATGGCGCTGACGACGCCCCGCACCATGCCCGGCGTGCTGGAGCTGCTGCCGCGCGAGCAGATCGCGTTCCAGTCGATGCTGGACACCATCCGGCGCGGCTTCGAGGTGTACGGG
>JBOHYO010000103.1:0-13548 GCA_050737935.1 Rhodanobacteraceae bacterium | reverse complement strand
CTGACGCCGCAGCAGATGAGCGGCGTGCTCCACCAGTTCGGCTTCGGCGCCAGCACCGGCAGCGGATTTCCCGGGGAGGTGTCGGGCTACATCCCGGCGCCGCGCACCTGGGGCGATTTCGTCAAGGCCACGATCGCGTTCGGCTATGGACTCAACGTGACGGCGTTGCAACTCGCGCAGGCGTACGGTGCGATCGCGGATGGTGGCGTCAGGCACACGCCTACTTTCATCAAGGGCGACGACAACCCCGGCGTCCGGGTGGAGCCGCGGAAGGTTTCCGATGAAGTGATGGCGATGTTGCGCACCGTGGTCAGCCCCGAGGGCACCGCGCCGCAGGCTGCGATCGCCGATTACAGCGTTGCCGGCAAGACCGGTACTGCGCACCTCGCGATCGCGGGGGGGTACTCGAGCAACCGGTACGCCGCGCTGTTCTGCGGCATCGTGCCCGCCAGCGACCCGCGCCTGGTCGGGGTGGTGATCATCCGGGACGCCGGAGGCCACGGCGGCGAATATTTCGGCGGGCTGGTGTCCGCGCCGGTGTTCCGTGAGGTGATGACCGGCGCGTTGCGCCTGCTGGACATCGCGCCCGACAACGTGCAGCAGTGGTACGCCGGCGGTCCCGTGACACCCGCGCCGCCTGCGCCACCACCCAACGCCGTGGCGGCCACAAGGCCCGCGCACGGAGTAACGCCATGAGCGCGATGCGCCTGGCCGAACTGCTGGAGGGCATCGCGACGCCAGAAGAAGGCGGCATCGTGGTGGCCGGGCTCACCCAGGATTCGCATGCCGTGCGGTCGGGCGATGCGTTCGTCGCGCTGGCTGGCGCGAAGCACCACGGGATCGAGTTTGCGGATGCTGCCATCGGACAAGGTGCGGTGGCGGTGCTTGCCGACAAACCGGGACCCGGGACCCGGAACCCGGGACCCGAAAGGACAACATCCCGCAGGATGGAACCGCTTCGCGCGAATATCGGCGCGGTCGATGAATCGGTAGGCGAAAGCAGCGCTGCTTCCGCTTCCCCGGGTCCCGGGTCCCGGGTCCCGGGTCCCGAAGTCATCTGGATCGAGCATCTCCGCACCCACCTCGGCGAAATCTCATCACGCTTCTACGGCGACCCATCCGCTTCGATGACCGTGATCGGCGTCACCGGCACCAATGGCAAGACCTCGACGGTCCAGTTGCTGGCGCAGGCGTTCGCGCACCTCGGCAGGCGTGCAGCGACGATCGGCACGCTCGGCGCGGGTCTGCAAGGAACGCTGCACGCGGGCGAGCGCACCACGCCGGACGTGATCCGGGTTCACGGGCTGCTCGCCGAATTTCGCGACGCGGGTGCCAGCCACGTCGCGATGGAAGTCTCCTCCCACGCGCTCGACCAGCACCGGGTCGATGGCGTGCATTTCGACGTCGCGGTGTTCACGAACCTCACCCGCGATCATCTGGACTACCACGGCACGATGGACAATTACGGCGCCGCGAAGGCCCGGTTGTTCGCCTGGCCGGAATTGCACGCGGCGGTGGTCAACGTGGACGATGCATTCGGCCGCGCGCTGGCCGAAAAGCTGCCCCCCGGCGTGCAGCCATTGCGCTATGCGCTCGAAGTCGGCGATGCGGAACTCCGCGCGCGCAACGTGCATACCCATTCCGACGGGATCGACTTCGAGCTCGCGACGCCGTGGGGCAGCGGCACCGTGCGTAGCCGCCTGCTCGGCCGCTTCAACGTCGCCAACCTGCTGGCGGTCGCCGGCGTGCTGGGTGCGCTTGAGGTGCCGTTTGCACGAATCATGGCGGCCCTGGAAACGCTGCAGCCGGTTCCCGGCCGGATGAGCCGGATCGGCGGCGGCGCTCTGCCGCTGGTCGTGGTCGACTATTCGCACACGCCGGACGCGCTCGAACAGGCGCTCGGCACCCTGCGCGCGCATTGCGAAGGAAAACTCATCTGCGTGTTCGGGTGCGGCGGCGAGCGCGATGCGGGCAAGCGCCCGTTGATGGGCGCGATCGCCGAGCGGCTCGCAGACCTCGCGATCGTCACCGACGACAATCCGCGCGGCGAGAACGGCGACGCTATCGTCGCGCAAATCCTCGCCGGCATGCGCGCACCCGATCGCGCGATCGTCGAACGCGACCGCGCCCACGCGATCGGTCTCGCACTCGCGCGCGCAGCCGCCGGCGACGTCGTGCTGCTCGCCGGCAAGGGCCACGAGGCCTACCAGGAAAGCGCTGGCGTGAAGCGGCCGTTCGATGATCTTCAGGTGGCAAGCGCCGCCCTGGAGGCGCGTCCGTGCTGAACCTGCGTCTCAGGGAAATCGCCGTGTGGACCCGCGGCACGGCGGCCGGCCCTGACGTTGCCGTGTGCGGCGTCTCGACCGATTCGCGCGCGTTGGCACCCGGTGAATTGTTCGTGGCCTTGAAGGGCGAGCATCACGATGGCCACGATCACATGGCCGAAGCGGCGGCGCGCGGCGCGGCGGCGGTGCTGGTGTCGCGCCGCGTCGACACCGATCTGCCGCAGATCGCGGTCGCCGACACGCTGCACGCGCTCGGCGACCTCGCCAGCGCGGTGCGCGCGCAGCGCGACGTCACCGTGGTTGGCATCACCGGCTCGAACGGCAAGACCAGCGTGAAGACCCTGACCGCAAGGATCCTCGCGAGGAAGGGCCGCACCCACAGCAACGCGGCCAGCTTCAACAACGAGATCGGCGTGCCATTGACGCTGCTCGCGATGCCGGACGACACCGAGTACGCGGTGCTGGAAATGGGCGCCGGCAAGCCGGGTGACATCGACTATCTGGCCGCGATCGCGCGGCCGCGGATCGGTCTCGTCAACAACATCGGCCCCGCGCACCTCGAGCGGATGCATTCGCTGGAAGGGATCGCCGAAACCAAGGGCGCGATCTACCGCGCGCTGCCGCCCGATGGCGCGGCCGTGATCAATGCCGACGATGCGTTCGGGGGCTATTTCACGGGACTCGCTGGCGCCCGCCGGGTGCTGCGCTTCGGCCTGGAAAAACCCGCCGACGTGACGGCCGACGGCTTGACGCTCGGCCCGGACGCGAGCGAATTCACGCTGATCACGCCGGTGGGGCGCGCCGCGGTGCGGCTGCCGTTGCCGGGACGCCACAACATTGCCAATGCGCTCGCGGCAGCCGCGCTCGCGCACGCCGCCGGCGTCGCATTCGACGACATCGTGGCCGGGCTGCAATCCGCCGAATCGATCGGCGGGCGCTTGTTGCGGCATCCATCGCCGCAAGGCTGGCTGCTGATCGACGACAGCTACAACGCCAATCCGGGCTCCGCGCTGGCGGCGGTCGCGACGCTGGCGCTGCAGCCGGGCGAGCGCTGGCTGGTGCTCGGCGACATGGCCGAACTTGGCGCGGGGGCAGGCGACCTGCATGCCCGGGTCGGAGTGGCCGCGCGCGAGCAAGGCATCGCGCGCGTGTACGCGGTCGGCGCGCTGGCCGCGCATGCCGCCGAGGCGTTCGGTAAAGGCGGCTCCGTGCATCCCGACCAACCCGCGCTGGTCGCGGCATTGCGCCGCGACTTGCATGCGAACGTAAGCGTGCTGGTCAAGGGATCGCATTCTTCGCACATGGAGGCCGTGGTGGCCGCGTTGCTTCAGGACGGCAAGGGAAACGACCGCGATGCTGCTTGAACTCGCCCACTGGCTGGAACAGTACTTCGGTCCGTTCCGGCTGTTCGACTACATCACCTTCCGCACGATCATGGCGGCGCTGACGGGGCTGTTCTTCTCGCTGTTCTTCGGCCCCGCGATGATCCGCCGGCTGACCGCGCTGAAAGCAGGGCAGGTGGTGCGAGGCGACGGTCCCAAGACGCATCTGTCCAAGGCTGGCACCCCGACCATGGGCGGCGCACTGATCATCGCCGCGATCGTGGTGGGTACGCTGCTGTGGGGCGACCTGCACAGCCGCTACCTGTGGGTGGTGCTGGTCGTCACCCTGGCCTGCGGACTGATCGGCTTCTATGACGACTATCGCAAGCTGGTACTCAAGGATCCGCATGGCCTGACCGCGCGCTGGAAATACTTGGCGCAATCGGTCGTGGGTCTCGGCGCAGCGCTGTTCCTTTTCCATACGGCCGACGTGCCGGCGGCGACGGCGCTGTACGTGCCGCTGTTCAAGCATGTCGTGATTCCGCTCGGCGCGGGTTTTGTGGTGATCGCGTACCTGTGGATTGTCGGCTTTTCGAACGCCGTGAATCTCACCGATGGCCTCGATGGCCTCGCGATCATGCCCGCGGTGCTGGTGACGGCGGCCCTCGGCGCCTTCGCGTACCTCGCCGGAAACGCGGTGTTTTCGACCTATCTCGGCATCCCCTCGATTCCGGGCGCGGGTGAACTGGCGGTCTTCTGCGGTGCGCTGACCGGTGCGGGACTCGGGTTCCTGTGGTTCAACACCTACCCCGCGCAGGTCTTCATGGGCGACGTCGGGGCCCTCGCGATCGGCGGCGCGATCGGCTGCGTCGCGGTGATCGTGCGCCAGGAAATCATCCTGCTCGTGATGGGCGGCCTGTTCGTGGTCGAAACCGCCTCGGTGATGCTGCAGGTCGGCAGCTTCAAGCTGACTGGCAAGCGGATGTTCCGGATGGCGCCCATCCACCACCACTTCGAGCTGAAAGGCTGGCCCGAGCCACGCGTGATCGTGCGCTTCTGGATCATCTCGGTGGTGCTGGTGCTGGTGGGTTTGGCGACGCTCAAGGTGAGATAGCGATGGGCTTTGTGGCTCAACTGCGGGACAGGCAACGAGATCGGGACCCGGGACCCGGGACCCGGGACCCGGAACAGCTGTGCCGTGGAGGTTCCGTGGTCAATGAAGCTGTCCGAGCGCCGATGTGGTTCGACCGCAGCTTTTTCGCTCTCTCGAACTTCGGCTCCGTTTGCGGAGACTCCGCCGCAGATGGGTTTGCTCGTATGCCGCTGCCATCCGAGTGCCGAGCTTTTGCTTTTACGAGTCCCGGGTCCCGGGTACCGGGTCCCGGCTTTGCAGTGGGACTTCTCGCGTGATCGCCCGGCTCGCCCCGTCCCAAGCCACGCGCCACACCGGGCCCCGCGGCCGGCACGATCCGTGGCTGCTGCTGGCGATCGTCGGGCTCGCCGCATTCGGGATCGTGATGGTGGCTTCGAGTTCGATCGCGGTGGCCGATGGTCATCACATCGGGGAGTTCTATTACCTCGATCGACACGTGACGTTCCTCGCGTTGGGCGGGGCCATCGCGCTGTGGATTGCGCTCAAGATCGAGCTGAACACGCTGGAGCGCTGGTCGGGCTGGTTGATGGTGTTCACGTTCGCGCTGCTGATGCTGGTGTTCATCCCGCACATCGGCATGCGCATCAACGGCGCGCGCCGCTGGATCAACCTCGGCATTTCCGGCTTCCAGCCGGTCGAACTCGCCAAGCTCACGGTCATCCTGTACGTGGCCAGTTACCTGGTGCGGCACCGTGACGCGGTCGAGACCCGCTTTCTGGGTGCGGTCAAGCCGGTGGCGGTGGCGGGCTTCACCGCGGTGCTGCTGCTCGCGCAGCCGGATTTCGGTTCGGCTGCCCTGATTGGCGTGGTGACGATCGGAATGCTGTGGCTGGGCGGCGCGCGGATGCGCAATCTCGTGATCATGGGGTTGCCGCTGGTTCCGCTGGGCTCGTGGTTGGCGCTGTCGACCGACTACCGCGTCAAGCGCCTGACCTCGTTCCTGGATCCGTGGAAGGATCCGTTCAACGACGGCTTCCAGTTGACCCAGGCATTGATTGCAGTGGGTCGCGGCAAGTGGTTCGGCGTGGGTCTCGGCGGCAGTGTGCAGAAGCTTTTCTATCTGCCCGAGGCGCACACCGATTTCATCCTCGCGGTGATCGCCGAGGAGCTCGGATTCGTCGGCGTGATGTTCGTGCTGGCGCTGTTCGTGCTGCTGGTGGGACGCGGTCTGCAGCTGGGCCTGCGCGGCGTGGAAGTGGGGCAGCACCGCGCCGGCTACGTGGCGTCGGGCATCTCGCTGATGATCGGGCTGCAGGCGCTGGTGTCGGTTGGCGTGAACCTGGGCGTGCTACCCACCAAGGGTCTGACGCTACCGCTGATCAGCTCGGGCGGATCCAGCACCTTGATGACCTGCATCATGCTGGGCGTACTGGTGCGGGCGGGATTCGAAATCCATCGCGCCGAAGACGCGCGCAGGATGGCGACGCGTCGGACGCCGGGGCCGATCGCCGACGACATTCGGTCCGACAAGCCATCCGCCGACCTCCCGCTCGCGGCGCGGGTGCGCGTGGAACCCACCCTGGGAGGGCTGCGCGCATGAGCGATGTGCAGGCGCCCGTGCTGATCATGGCCGGCGGTACCGGTGGCCACATCTTCCCCGGCCTCGCGGTCGCGGCAGCACTCGGGGCGCGCGAGATTCCCGTGGTCTGGCTTGGCGCCCGCGGCGGAATGGAAACCCGGATCGTGCCCGAACACCGGATCGAATTGCGCACGGTGGCGGTCGCGGGCTTGCGCGGCAAGGGGCCGGCTATGCGGCTCGCGGCGCCATGGATGTTGGCGCGCGCGATCCTCGCTGCCTGGCGGGTCCTGCGCACCACGCGGCCGCGCAGCGTGCTGTCGCTCGGCGGTTATGTCGCCGGACCCGGCGGCATCGCCGCCTGGCTCCAGCGCCGTCCGCTGCTGGTCCACGAGCAGAACCGCGTGCCCGGTTTCACCAACCGCGTGCTCGCGAAATGCGCGCGCAAGGTGATGGCTGGCTTCCCCGACGCTTTCGCGCCGAACGTCCATGCGGAATGGACCGGCAATCCGGTGCGCGCAGAAATCACCGCGTTGCCGGAGCCCGCGGCGCGTTTTGCGGATCGCGCGGGCGCTCCGCGCCTGCTGGTGCTCGGCGGCAGCCTTGGCGCGCGCACCTTGAACCTGGGCTTGCCGAGCGCGCTGTCGCTGGTCCCCCGCGATCGGATTCCCGAAGTGTGGCACCAGTGCGGCGAAGCGCACCTCGAGGCGACCCGCGCCGCCTATGCACGGATGGACGTGCAAGCGAAGGTCGAAGCCTTCATCGGCGACATGGCGGCGGCGTACGCGTGGGCGGATCTCGTGGTGTGCCGTGCCGGGGCCCTGACGCTCGCGGAACTCGCAGCGGCAGGACTCGGCGCGATCCTGATGCCGTTCCCGTACGCGGTCGACGACCACCAGACGGAAAACGCCGAAGGCTTTGTCGCCGTCGGCGCGGCGGAACTCGTGCAGGACCGCGACTTCGACCCGTCGCGCTTCGCGGGGCTGCTGGAGCGCCTGTTGCGCGACGCCGGCAAGCGGCTCGCGATGGCGAATGCCGCGCGCACGCTGGCGAAACCCGACGCCGCCGACGTGATTGCGCAGCGTTGCCTGGAGGCGGCCGCATGACGCCGCACCGCCTGCCGCCGCACGGCGACATCATGCAGGGCTTCCGCCATGTGCATTTCATCGGCATCGGCGGCGCCGGCATGAGCGGCATCGCCGAGGTGCTGCACACGCTGGGGTACGACGTGTCCGGTTCCGACCGCGCGGCTTCGCCGGTCACCGAGCGGCTGCTGAAGATGGGGGTGGATGTCGCGATCGGCCACGCCGCCGAACACGTCGCCAATGTCGATGCGGTGGTGGTGTCGAGTGCGATCAAGCCCGACAATCCCGAGCTCCTCGCGGCGCGCGAGCGCAGGATTCCGGTGGTGCCGCGTGCGGAGATGCTGGGCGAGCTGATGCGCTTCCGGCGCGGCATCGCAGTGGCCGGCACCCACGGCAAGACCACCACGACCAGCCTCGTCGCGAGCGTGCTGGCCGAGGCCGGCTACGATCCGACCTTCGTGATCGGCGGACAACTTCTCTCCGCGGGCGCGCACGCGCGGCTCGGCGCGGGCGATTACCTGGTTGCCGAGGCTGACGAATCCGACGGCTCGTTCCTGATGCTGTCGCCGGTGGCGGCGATCGTCACCAACATCGATGCCGACCACCTCGAGCACTACCACGGCGACTACGCCGAGCTGAAGCAGGCGTTCGTCGATTTCCTGCATCGCCTGCCGTTCTACGGACTCGCGGTGCTGTGCGTGGACGACCCGGACGTCGCCGAACTCGCGCAACGCACCCCGCGCTCGACGCTTACCTATGCAATCGACCGCGCGGCTGACGTGCGCGGCGTCAACCTGCGCGCGGACGGCGGGTGCATGCGTTTCGACCTGCAACTGCCCGACCAGCCGTCGTTGCCGGTCACGCTGAACCTGCCGGGGCGCCACAACGTCCTGAATGCGCTGGCCGCGGCGACGCTCGGCTGGCAGCTCGGGATCGAGCCGTTCGCGATCGCCCGCGCGCTGGAACGCTTCCAGGGCGTCGGTCGGCGCTTCCACATCAATGGCGAGTTGGCGGTCGACGACGGCCGGGTGATGCTGGTCGATGACTATGGCCATCACCCGCGGGAAATCGCTGCAGTGACGGAAGCGGCGCGCGCGGGTTGGCCCAACCGGCGGCTGGTGATCGTGTTTCAGCCGCACCGCTATACGCGCACCCGCGACCTGCTGGACGATTTCGCGGGCGTGTTGTGCGAGGCCGATGCGCTGGTGTTGACCGATGTCTATCCAGCCGGCGAATCCCCGATCGCGGGCGCAGACGGACGGGCGCTGGCACGAGCGGTGCGCGCGCGCGGCAAGGTCGACCCGGTCTTCATCGAGCATCCGCGCGAACTGCGCGAAACCCTGCCCGCATTGCTGCGCGACGGTGACTTGCTGCTGCTGCTCGGTGCCGGCGACATCGGCGCGGCGGCGGCCGAGCTGGCTGCTTCGGGCTTGAAATCGGGAGGTGTCGTGTGATGACGACGCAACCTGACAAGCGGGACCCGGGACCCGGCAGCCGGCACCCGGAACAGCTGCGTCATGCTGGTTCCGGGACTAATGAGGCCGCCCAAGCGCGGGTATCGTCCGGACGCAAGCCTTTTGCTTCTTCGGGTCCCGGGTCCCGGGTCCCCGGTCCCGGCCCTTCCTCGAGTCCCGAGTCCCGGGTCCCGAGTCCCAGCGCGAAGCGCATCACCGACGTCCGCGACTTCGGCCGCGTCGCGGTCGTGATGGGCGGCAGTTCCGCCGAGCGCGAGGTATCGCTGGATTCCGGGCGCGGCGTGCTGGCGGCGCTCAAGGGCCGCGGCGTGGACGCGCATGCGATCGACGGCATCCCCGCGCTGCTGGACGCGGTGCGCGCCGGGCATTTCGCGCGGGTGTTCAACATCCTGCACGGCCAGCACGGCGGTGGCGAGGACGGCGTGCTGCAGGGCGCGCTCGATTCGCTCCACATTCCCTACACCGGCTCGGGTGTGCTCGGCTCGGCGTTGTCGATGGACAAGGTGCGCAGCAAGTGGGTCTGGACCGCGCTGGAGCTGCCCACGCCGAAATTCGTCCCGTTGGCGCGCGGCGCCGCCGCCAGCTCGATCCACGAGGCCGCGCGCGAAGTCGGCTATCCGCTGATCGTGAAACCCGCCAGCGAAGGATCCAGCGTCGGCGTGTCGCGGGTGTTCCACGAACGGGATCTCGATGGCGCGGTCGCACTCGCACAGCGTTATCCGGGCGACCTGTTGATGGAGGCTCTGATCGAGGGCGGGGAATTCACCGTTTCGATCCTCGGTCGCGAAGTGCTGCCCAGCATCAGGATCGTGCCCAAGGGCGAGTACTACGACTACAACGCCAAGTACGTCGCCGAGGACACCCAATACCTCTGTCCCGGCCTCGACGGCGACGCCGAAGCCGGATTGCGGGCATTGGCGCTGCGCGCCTTCAACACGCTCGGTTGCTCCGGGTGGGGCCGGGTGGATGCGATGCGCGACAAGCAGGGCCGCAACTGGCTGCTGGAGGTCAACACCGCGCCCGGAATGACCTCGCATTCGCTGGTGCCGAAGGCGGCGGCCGTCGCGGGTATGGACTACGCGGAACTCTGCTGGCGGGTGCTGGAAACGAGCTTTGATGGGGACCAGGGACCAGGGACCAGGGACCAACAGCTCGCAACAGGCCGGTCCCCGGTCCCCGGTCCCCGGTCCCGAACTGAAGGAGGCGCCGCATGAAGGGAATCGCCTCGCTCCGCCTGTTCGCCTGGCTCATTGCGCTCACGCTGATCGCGCTGCCGGTGGTGGGTGTGCTCGAAGGCTGGTTCGCGTCGGACCGCTGGCCGGTGCGCGAACTGCAGGTGCATGCGACGTTCCGCCACGTCAGCGCCGCGCAGGTGCGCGCCGCGGTGAAACCCTCGCTCGGCGACGGCTTCTTTGCGATCGACCTCGACCATGCGCGCGACGCGGTCGCCGCGTTGCCGTGGGTGGGCCGGGTCGAGGTCAGCAAGCATTGGCCCGATGCGCTCGACATCACCATCGCGGAAATCCAGCCGATTGCGCACTGGGGCGACGGTGCGTTGCTCGATCGCGACGGCCGAATCTTCAAAGTTCCGGATGCCCGGGTGGTGAACGGATTGCCGCGCTTCAATGCCCCCGATGATCGCGTGGCCGACGTGATGGCGTTCTACCACACGGCCGAAACCGATTTCGCCCCGTACAGCCTGCGTGTCAGCGAAGTGGACCTTGCCGCGCGCGGAAGCTGGACCCTGGTGCTGTCCAACGGCGGGCGGGTGGTGGTGGGCGGCGATCACCCGGACCGGCGGCTTGCGCGTTTCGCCGCTGCGCTGCCCGTGTTGTTGCGTGGGCGCAGTGACGGCTTCGTGTACGCCGACCTTCGCTACAGCAATGGTTTCGCGGTGCGCTGGCCCGAGCCGGCGCCCGCCGTTCCCACGAATCCAACGAATGGTGCTCCCAATGCTGCTGACGGAAACGTTTAGACCCATGAACCGCAAGAGCGATAAGAACCTCGTCGTCGGCCTCGACATCGGCACCTCGAAGGTGATGGCCATCGTCGGCGAATACCTGCCGGGCGAGCCGGTCGAGGTGATCGGGTTCGGCAGCCACACCTCTCGCGGCATGAAGAAGGGCGTGGTGGTCGAGATCGACTCCAACGTGCATTCGATCCAGCGCGCGGTCGAGGAAGCCGAGCAGATGGCCGGCTGCGACATCCGTTCGGTGTGCGCGTCGATTTCGGGCAGCCACCTCGAGACCCACAACTCGCGCGGCGCCGCCGCGATCCGCGACCGCGAGGTCGGCGCCGGCGACCTCGAACAAGTGCTGGAGTCGGCCAGCGCCGTGCCGATCTCGGCCGATCGCAAGGTGCTCTACAAGGAACCGCAGGAATACCGCATCGACGGCCAGGACGGGATCCGCCATCCGGTCGGCATGAGCGGCGTGCGCCTCGAAGCGGGGGTGCACCTCGTGACCGGCGCGGCCTCGGCGGTGCAGAACCTCACCAAGTGCATCCAGCGTTGCGGCCTCTCCGTGGACGATCTGGTGCCGGCGGCGGTGGCGGCTTCCAAGGCGGTGCTGACCGACGACGAACGTGAACTCGGGGTGTGCGTGGTCGATCTCGGGGCCGGCACCACCGACATCGCGATCTACACCCACGGTTCGATCCGCTACACCAAGTCGCTGCCGGTCGGTGGCGACCAGGTGACCAATGACATCTCCCAGTACGTGCAGACGCCGACCGGGAACGCGGAGGAAATCAAGGTGAAGTACGGCTGCGCGCTCGCGCAGATGGCGCGGGGCGAAGAAACCATCCAGGTGCCGAGCGTGGGCGATCGTCCGCCGCGGCGCCTGCAGCGGCAGGCGCTGGCGCAGTCGATCCAGGCCCGCTACGAGGAAATCTTCGAGATGGTGCAGGACGAAATGCGCCGCTCGGGCTACGAGAACCTGCTCGCGGCGGGGGTCGTGCTGACCGGCGGCGGCGCCCGCATCGAGGGCGCGCTGTATCTCGCCGAGGAGGTGTTCCACAAGATGGTGCGGCTCGGCTCGCCGCAGCACGTCACCGGCGCGACGGAAGTGATCGCGACGCCGGCCAATGCGACCGGCATCGGCCTGCTGCTGCACGGTTCGCGCGAGGGCAGCGGCAACCGGGCCATGGGCGGCGCGATGGGCGACAGCGTGGCCGGCGCGATCGGCAAGATGAAGGGCTGGCTTTCCAGGAATTTCTAGTTCACGGCCCTTTCCCGGACGGAAAGGGCCTGGATGGCGCTGCGGCGCCGAGGCCTACGGGCCACACCCGCCGAAACGGCGGGCCACATCAATGCAGCAACCAAAGCAGCACGGAGGACGGGCAATGTTCGAACTGGTGGAAAAACTCGCACCCAATGCGGTGATCAAGGTGATCGGTGTGGGCGGCGGCGGCGGGAATGCCGTGGGCCACATGGTCAATTCGACAATCGACGGCGTGGAATTCATCTGCGCCAATACAGACGCGCAGGCGTTGAAGAATTCCGGTGCACGCACCACCCTGCAACTCGGCGAAACGGTAACCAAGGGTCTCGGCGCGGGCGCCAATCCGGAACTCGGCCGCCAGGCCGCGCTCGAGGACCGCGACCGCATCGTCGAGGTGCTGGATGGCGCCGACATGGTGTTCATCACCTGTGGCATGGGTGGCGGCACCGGCACCGGCGCGGCGCCGGTGGTGGCGCAGCTCGCCAAGGAGAAGGGCATCCTCACGGTCGCGGTGGTCACCAAGCCGTTCCCGTTCGAGGGACGCCGGCGGATGCAGGTGGCGCTCAAGGGGATCGAGGATCTGCAGCAGTACGTCGACTCGCTGATCACGGTGCCGAACGAGAAGCTGCTGACCGTGCTCGGTCGCGAGGTCACACTGCTCAACGCGTTCAAGGCCGCCAACGACGTGCTGCAGGGTGCGGTCCAAGGCATCGCGGACCTGATCACCCGCCCGGGCCTGATCAACGTCGACTTCGCCGACGTGCGCACGGTGATGAGCGAGATGGGCATGGCGATGATGGGCACCGGCACCGCCCGCGGCGACGATCGTGCGCAGGCCGCGGCCGAGGCGGCCATCAACAACCCGTTGCTCGAAAACATCGACCTGTCGGGCGCCTGCGGCATCCTGGTCAACGTCACGGCCGGCCCGAACCTCACGATGCGCGAGTTCGACGAGATCGGACGGGTGGTCCATGACTTCGCGAGCGAAGACGCGACCGTGGTGCTGGGCACCGCGCTCGACCCGGACCTTTCCGACGACGTGCGCGTCACGGTGGTGGCCACCGGCCTGAACCGCGCCGCCAAGCCGCAGTTGCGCCCGGTTGCCAAGCCCGAAACCATCCCGATGCCGCAGCCGCGGCGGGTGCTCCGGACGGGAACCGACAATGGCGTCGTGGAGTTCGCCGCGGGACCGGAACCGGCTGCCCCCACGAGCAAGTCGTCAGGGACCGCCTCCTCGTCCAAACCCGAGGCTGCGGCGAGCTACGACTACCTCGATATCCCGGCGTTTTTGCGGCGTCAGGCTGATTAAGTGCGATCGTCCTTGATCGCTTCATCGATCCACGAGGTCGCAAGCGGAGGCGTCTGCGTACGTGATGCACCAGAACGGCCATCCATGGCCTGACTTTCCACAACAGCCGCTTCGCAGCAGGTTCGCAGCAGGTCTGTGGAAAAGGGCATCGTGAACTGCCGGACTCCCGTCCCCGGCAGTTC
>JBOHYO010000102.1:0-2314 GCA_050737935.1 Rhodanobacteraceae bacterium | reverse complement strand
CGTCGGTGGAAAGCTGGTTGTTGGCGATGCCGCAGATGATCGGCGCCTTGATGCGGTCGATGGTCTGCTCGTTGACGGTGCCGCCCAGCGCGCACGGGCTGTAGACGTCGCAATCGACGTCATAGATCTCGTCGATGCCGACGGCTTCGCAACCGAGTTCGTCCACGCAGCGCTGCACGGCATCCGTGTTGATATCGGTGACGAACACCTTGGCGCCCTGTTCGCGCAACAGCTTGATGAATTCCGAACCCACATGGCCGGCGCCCTGTACCGCGAAGCGATATTTGCCGATGTCTTCGTTGCCGTGTTTGTAGTTGAGCGTCGCCATCACGCCCTGCAGCGCGCCATACGCGGTGAACGGTGACGGGTCGCCCGAGCCGCCGTGCACCTGGTGCACGCCGGTGACGTACTCGGTTTCGCGATACACGTATTCCATGTCGTTGACGTCGATGCCGACGTCCTCGGCGGTGATGTAGCGCCCGTGCAGCGAGTTGATGAAGCGTCCCAGCGAACGGAACAACGCCTCGGACTTGTCGCTCGCCGGATCGCCGATGATTACCGCCTTGCCGCCGCCGAGGTTCAGACCCGCCACCGCGTTCTTGTAGGTCATGCCGCGCGACAGGCGGAGCACGTCGTTCAGCGCTTCCTCGTCGGTCTTGTACGGCCACCTCCGCAGGCCGCCCAGCGCCGGTCCCAGCACCGTGTTGTGGATCGCGATGATGGCCTTGAGGCCGGCGTCCTTGCTCTGGCAAAACACGACCTGTTCGTGACCGGTGGTGGAAATGGTGTCGAAGATCATCGGTACTGGCTCCCGGCGCGCCTGGATGGGCGCGGAATACAAGGACGCGGCGCCTCGACGGGCGCCACGGACGGATTGCGGCCGTGGCCGCCGAAGGCTAAGCCGCGTTCGCAGCCGCCTAGTGTAGCCTGACCGGCGGGCGTGGGGTGGGTCGCATCGTACAGATGGCATCAAGAACCGGTTGCAAGTTATTGCGATTGCAGGACCTGCGATCGGTTCCGTGGCCGGCGATCGATCGCGTGGCGCAGCGCCTGCACACCCTTTCATCCACGAATGGAGAACCCGATGGCCCAGCCAACCCGCGTCCGTTGCTGCATCGTCGGCGGTGGCCCCGCAGGGATGATGTTGGGCCTGCTACTGGCACGCGCAGGCGTGCCGGTGACGGTGCTGGAAAAGCACGGCGACTTCCTGCGGGATTTCCGCGGCGACACCGTGCACCCCTCGACGCTGGCGATCCTCGACGAGCTGGGGCTGCGCGAGCGGTTCGAACAACTGCCGCAGCATCGCGTCGATCATCTTGCCGCCATCATCGGCGGGCGCCCACAGCCGATCGTCGATTTCCGCGGCCTGCGTCCCTACGGCTATCTTGCGCTGGTGCCGCAGTGGGATCTGCTGGACATGCTGGCCGATGCGGCACGGGCGTTCCCCGCGTTCGACCTGCGGATGCGCCATGCCGCGACCGGATTGATCGAAGAGGCGGGGCGCACGGTCGGCGTGCGGGCGAGCGGGCCGGACGGCGCATATGAACTACGCGCGGCTCTGGTGATCGCCTGCGACGGGCGACGTTCGACCTTGCGCGGGTCGGCGGGCTTCACGGCGCGCGAGTACGGCGCACCGATGGACGTGCTTTGGTTCCGGATGCCGCGCAGCGAGTCCGATCCGCAGGACACCTTCGGCATCGTCGATCGCGGGCACATGATGGTGATGTTGAACCGCAGTGATTATTGGCAAACCGCGTTCCTGGTACCCAAGGGCGGCGATGCGGCGCTGCGCGCGCAGCCGATCGACGTGTTGCGCGCATCGGTGGCACAGCTCGCGCCGTTCCTTGCCGACCGCCGCGAAGCGATCGAATCCTGGGACAAGGTCAGCACGTTGTCGGTGCAGGTGGATCGCCTGGAGCGCTGGCACAAGCCGGGACTGCTGTTGATCGGAGATGCTGCGCACGCGATGTCGCCGATCGGCGGCGTCGGCATCAACCTCGCGATCCAGGATGCGGTGGCCGCGGCAAACGCGTTGGCGCAACCCTTGCGCGATGGCGGCGCCATCGATGAAGCGTTGCTCGCGTCGATCCAGCGCCGCCGCGAATGGCCGGTGAAAGTCGTGCAGCGCGTGCAGATCATGATGCAGAAGCGCCTGGTGTCCCGGGCACTCGAGCAGGCCGGCGCGCCGCCGCGCGTGCCGGCACTGTTGCGATTCCTGCTCAGGTTCCGCGTCGTGAGGCATATCCCCGCGCGCCTGTTCGGTTACGGGTTGCGGCAAGAGCATGTGCGAACCGGCCGGGACGGGTAGGTTGGG
>JBOHYO010000101.1:0-4999 GCA_050737935.1 Rhodanobacteraceae bacterium | reverse complement strand
GGGGTTGGCAGCGCGAACACGTCAACGAGGCCGTTGGCATAGGGCACGGACCACGTCCAGTTCTGCCAGTGGCGGCCCCAGCGGTCGGTCCATGTGCCGGTGTTGTCCGGCTGTCCCAGCGAGGTGACCAGGATCCTGTCCGGTCCGACCCTGCGCTTCACGAAACCGGTCTTCAGCAGCATATCCATCACGCCCTTGGGGTCGTGGTGGAATTGCTCCGCGGGAACGTTGTCGGGCTTTCGCAGGTGGAACAGGACGTTCCCCTTGACCACACCACCCGAGGCGTATCCGTTCGCGGGCAGGGTGATGCGGATGGTCGTATGGCCGTTGGTGACCCACACGCCGTCGCTGTTGCGGACGATGAGCTGCGGGAAGCCGTCCATCGATGGGCCGCCGTAAAGCAGTTGGTGCGCGCCGTCGCCGTTCGGAAACAGGTTCGCCGACTGCTGGTCGAGCAGCGCCTTGAGTTGCGAATCGAGCCAGGGATGGAAGGCCTTGCCGTAGCTCGCGAAGAAGTCGGCGAGGCCCAGCGGCAGCTCGAACTGGCCCTTGAAGGTCCCGGTGAGCGTGGAATCGAATACGTCGAACTGGTAGGCCATGCGCTTGTCGTAGCGCGCGAGATTCTTCGGTGCGTCGAGCACCTCGCTCATCGGCAGCGCGTAGTTGAGGTTCTCATTGGGCGACTTCATGAGCACCACCCCGATCACCTTGCCCTGCTGGTCCAGCAGCGGACCGCCGCTGTTGCCGGGCGATGCCGCCGCCGAAAACCGGATCCATTTCCACTGGCCATCCTGGGCCTCCGGCGTGTCGGAGGTGTACAGGCCATTGCGGATCACGACCCCGGTACCCAGCGCATTGCCAACCGAAAACACCACCTGGTTCAACGACGGCTTGGCATCGATCGCCAGCGGCTTGAACTTGGGCGGATCGACCAGCGAGAACACCACGAAGTCGCGCCGAAGCGCGAACTTCTCGATCTTGTCAATCGCATACGTTTTGCCCGATGCATCGCGCAGTTCGGGCGGCCCCCACAGGCTCTGGTATCCGATCATCAGGACGTGCCCGGCGGTGACGAAACGGTTGGGACCGATCGCGAACGCGGTGCCGACCGAGTAGTATTTGTCGGTACGCTCCTGGTACGGCAGGAGGTCCATCGGCAGCGGCTTTTCGTAGGTGAGCGTGTCCTTCGGTTTGGCCGCAACCACTTCGAAGGTCGCCGACTGGATCTCGGGCAGCAGTGACGGATTGAGGGTGGAGTCGGCATGTGCCGCACCGACCGCCATCAACGCGAGACAGGCGCCCAGCAGCAAGCCCGCCGCGAGGCGCACGCGCCGCGACACGTTTCCGTTCCACGCGAAGGTGGAATCCGTCGATGAGGTCATGGGAACTCCGTCAGGACAAGATCAAGCCGCAAACGTCGCGGATGGTTGCACAACCGCAGGGTGGTTGCACGCCAAACAATCTGCGAGCGCCTACAATTTGCGATCTCGGCCGGGACCATTATTGATAGTTGTGAAATCGCGTGAAAATCCTTGATTGCACATGTCACTCATCACCCTCAAACGACCCGCCGTCATTCCGGGGCCGGCCCAAGGTCGGAACCCGGAATCCATTTTGATCTCCGGATTCCCGGAGCAAGATCAAAATGGATTCCGGATCACCGCTGCGCGGCGTCCGGAATGACGTAGGGGTTTGTCGTGCATTTACGCAAGCCTCAATAGCGGCACATTTGCGTCGGGATGTCACGACGCGTTACATCCCGGGGCGGTGCAGGATTTCTTCCAGCACGAACTTCGAGCCGAAGAACGCCAGCAACAGGATCACCATCCCGAGCAGGGTCAGGTTGACCGCGCGAGGTCCACGCCAGCCCCAGCGCCAGCGCCCGATCAGCAGTACGCCGAAGATGATCCACGCGACCAGCGACAGGATCGCGGTATGCGCCTGGTGCTGAGCATGGAGGTTGTGGACGAACAGCGCCCCCGACAGCAGCGTCAGCGTCAGCAGTGCGAACCCGGCGCCGATCAACTTGAACATCAGCGACTCGGTCTGCGTCAGCGGCGGCAAGGTGCGCACCCAGGCGCTGAACTGGCGGCTGCGCAGCGCCCTCTCCTGGGTTGCCAGCAGCAGCGCGAGCACCGCCGCGATCGCCAGCAGGCTGTAGGCCAGCAGTGCGATGGTGACGTGCAACTTGATTTGCCAGTCCAGTTGGAACGGCGCGGTCACCGGCGCCAGGAATTCGTCGATCGCGAGGAACAGCCCGGCGATCGGGAACAGGATGATCCCGAGCGCCGCCACCGGTCGCGCGACATTCACGATCAACGTCAGTGCCGCGATCAGCGCCGACACCAGTGACAGCGCCGCGTAGAAATGCAGGTCCACGGCGCCGCGATGGATGCCGAACAGCACCGCGAAGTGGAGGATCACCGCGATGGCGCCGATGACCAGCGCCGCGCGCCGCGGAACCGTGCCGCCTGCGTTCAGCAGCGGGCGCGCGAGGGCGGCCGCCGCTGCGAAATACAGGGCGATGGCGAGGACCGCCAGCAATTCCATCGTGGTCGAGTGCACCGGCATCGGACGAGTTTCGCACGGCGCCGGGCGCCGGTTCCAGCGCCGCCTGTCAAGAGGGGGAAAGTTGGCACTTGCAATATTTAGACAAATATCTAAATATATGGTCACCGTCAGTCAAGCCGATCCGATGAAACAGCAGGAGGTGTTCCGGGCGCTCGCCGATCCGACTCGTCGCGCGATCTTGAAGCGTCTGCAGAGGGGCGCGCTGAACGCGGGCGAGATCGGCACGATGTTCGATATCACCGGCGCGTCGTTGTCGCACCATTTCGGTGTGCTCAAGGCTGCCGACTTGGTGCGTACCGAACGGCGCGGCCGCAACATCGTGTATTCGCTCAATACCTCGGTGATGGAGGATTTGACGAGGTTGGTGCTGGACCTGATTCCCGCAACGCGCGGGCGTGGAGAGGACAAATGAAGCAGACAGGCACGTGGATCGCTTCCGTGATTTTCGTCGTGGTGATGCTGGGCGTGGCGGTGTGGATTTATCCGCAACTGCCCGCGCAGACGCCGATCCACTGGGATGCGCACGGCAACGTGAATGGCTGGATGCCGAGGTTCTGGGCCGCAGCATTCTGGCCCCTGATGCTGCTGGGGCTTGCGGTGATGTTCGTGATCCTGCCGGTGATTTCGCCGCGCAAGTTCGAGATCCGGCCATTCGCGCGCACCTACGGAATCGTCGTGCTGGCAACGCTGGCATTCATGCTGGTGGTCGGCACGATCGGGCTGCTCGCGGGCGCCGGCTATCATGTCTCCGTGCAACTTGTCGCACCGGTTGCCGTCGGAGCCCTGTTCATGGTGATCGGCAATTTCATTGGCAAGTTCCGGAAAAACTTCTTCGTCGGTATCCGCACGCCATGGACGCTCACCAGCGAGGTGGTGTGGGAACGCACGCATCGCCTGGCCGGCTGGCTATTCGTGCTGGCGGGGCTGGGCTGGATCGTGGGCGGATTGCTGCACACATCGCCCGTCGTGCTCGTGGTGGCGGCGCTCGCTGCCGGTTTCATCCCCGCGATCTATTCGTACTTCCTGTATCGGCGTGTCGAACGGCAACCACATTCGCAGGGAGGTCAATCATGAGGTGGATGGCAGGATGGGCCGCAATCGCCTTGCTGGCGTTGCCGTCGCTCGCGTTCTCCGCGCCGGTCCAGGATGGCTGCATGGCGAATGCAACGGCATCGCTGATCGCATTTGTGCACGGGGATTATGCGGGCACCGGGAAAGACTTTTCACCGCAGTTGGCCAAAGCGCTGCCGGCGGCCAAGCTCGCGCAGACGTGGGGCGAAGTCCAGAAAAGGGTCGGCGCGTACCAGTCCCACGGCGTTGCGCATCGACAGTCAATGCAGGGCAAATCAACGGCGGTGGTGCCGGTGAAATTTGCCCAAAGCGCACTCGATTTCGTGGCGACGTGTGATGCCTCCAATCGCATTTCCGCCTTTTATCTTCTCAACCCGGCGGTCGTGGAAGCGGCGCGGCCGGTCAAGGCGCAGACCACGGCGGCGGGTGTCCGCGTCGAGCCGCTGAACGTGCCGTCGCCGGTCGGGCCATTGCGTGGGGCATTGACGTTTCCGGCGAGCCAAGGCCCGTTTCCCGCGGTGGTTCTCGTTGCCGGCTCTGGCGCCCATGATCTGGACGAAACCGTCGAAGGCAACAAACCGTTCCGCGACATTGCCGAGGGTTTGGCGAAAGCGGGCATCGCCTCGCTGCGCTACGACAAGCGCACGTTCGATTACGCGCAGCAGGTTGCGCTCAATCCGGACTTCACGATCGACGACGAAGTGACGAATGACGCGTTGACCGCATTGCATCTGCTGGCGAAGCAATCCCGGATCGATCCACGGCGCGTGTTCGTGCTGGGTCACAGCCTTGGTGCGCAAATGGCGCCGCGCATCGCCCAACGGGATCCGCAACTCGCCGGCGTAATCATGCTGGCGGCGCCCGCGCGTTCGTTCCTCGTCGTGGTCGCGGCGCAGATCCGGGAGCTTGGTTCCCAACAGGGCATGTCCGCGGCCGAAGTCGACAAACGGGAGAAGGCCATCGCCGCCGAGCTAAAGCTGTTGGATGCCTCTGACGCCAAGAACCCGCCGAAGGGTTCCTTCGAGCTGTTGCCGGGACGCTCCGTTTCCCAGGTGTATTTGCTGAGCCTGCATGACGTGCGTCAGGTCGCGACCGCAAGGTCACTGACGCTGCCGATGCTGGTCTTGCAGGGCGCCAATGATTTCCAGGTGTCGCCGACGCTGGGTTTCGATGCGTGGAAAGCCGCGCTGGCCGGCAAACGCAACGTGAGGTTCCGTTTGTATCCGGGCTTGAGCCACCTGTTCACGCCCGGACCCACGAAGTCGCCCGCCGATTACACCACGCCTGCGCATGTCGATCCGGAAGTGATCGCCGACATCGCGAACTGGATCAAGGCGCAGCCGGCGAACTGATCGCG